>NC_019680.1:0-182500 GCF_000316685.1 Synechococcus sp. PCC 6312
AGCCGTGATGAATTATTGCAAGCAAAAAATCAAATAGATTTTTCCCATTTAGGTATTTCTAAGCGGGATTCTGATTATACCATGCCCAATCCAAATTCATATTCCCAGTTTGCATCCCCAGAGGCCAGTGTGGAGATTTCCCCAGAAACATTTTGGAATCAAATTCTAGAGCGACTACAACTCCTCCTCAGCCGCCCCACCTTTGAAACCTGGATTAAAACTGCCACTGTGGAAAGCTTTGATGGTAAGGTGCTGGTGGTCTGTATGCCAAATCCTTTTGCCCGTAATTGGCTGCATAAGTACTATCTAAAAACCATCTCTGATGTTGCCCATGATGTAATGGGATATCCGGTGGATATCCGCTTAGCGATTGCCCAAGGCAGTGAAGAGTCAACAGAGATACCTAATCCTCCTCCCCAAACCATGGAGCTGGTACCGAATCAATCTGGCCCCTCTTTGCTCGTCCCGCCCCCAGCCCCCAGTCGTGACCGCATTGGCGAACTTAATCCCAAGTATGTTTTTTCCCGCTATGTGGTTGGGCCCAATAACCGCATGGCCCACGCGGCCTGTTTAGCAGTTGCCGAGTCCCCAGGCCGTGAATTTAACCCCCTCTTTCTCTGCGGAGGAGTCGGCCTGGGA
The DNA here is from genome assembly GCF_000316685.1 of Synechococcus sp. PCC 6312. NCBI lineage: Bacteria > Bacillati > Cyanobacteriota > Cyanophyceae > Synechococcales > Synechococcaceae > Synechococcus > Synechococcus sp. PCC 6312. Next base: position 640 of record NC_019680.1, read on the forward strand.
AAAACTCATTTGATGCAGGCCATTGGCCACTATCGGCTCGAAATTGACCCCCAGGCCAAAATTTTCTATGTTTCCACAGAGCAATTTACCAATGACCTAATTGCGGCAATTCGCAAAGATAGTATGCAAACTTTTCGGGAGCACTATCGGGCCGTAGATGTCATTTTGGTCGATGATATTCAATTTATTGAAGGCAAAGAATACACCCAAGAAGAGTTTTTCCACACCTTTAACACCCTCCATGAAGCCGGTAAACAGGTGGTTCTCGCCTCAGATCGCCCCCCGAGCCAAATTCCCCGGCTCCAAGAACGACTGTGTTCACGTTTTTCTATGGGCCTGATTGCGGATATTCAACCGCCAGATTTAGAAACTAGAATGGCGATTCTCCAGAAAAAAGCCGAGTACGAAAACATTCGCTTACCGAGGGAAGTTGTGGAATACATTGCCTCTAGCTACACCTCGAACATCCGCGAACTAGAGGGCGCGTTAATTCGGGCTGTGGCTTATATTTCAATTTCTGGCTTATCTATGACTGTGGAAAATATTGCCCCAGTTTTAAATCCTGCCAATCGAAAAATTGAAGCCTCACCAGAAATTATTTTCAACGTGATTACAGAGTCCTTTGGCATTGCAATTGAAGACCTCAAAGGCAACTCACGGCGGCGAGAAATTAGCGTGGCCCGCCAGGTGGGGATGTACCTGATGCGTCAATACACCGGGTTGAGCTTACCCAAAATTGGCGAAGAATTTGGCGGCAAAGATCATACGACCGTGATGTATAGCTGTGAAAAAGTGACAGAACTTCAGCGCACCGATCCGGAAATGGGTTCCCTTTTGAGACAACTCAGCGACCGGATTAATCTTGCCAGTCGCCCCGCCGAAGCCTGAGGAAAACCTCAGAACTCAATAAGATTCAAGCAGAGTTTTGTGGAAAAGTGCCTATTTTCTGTGGAAAACCTTGGGAAAAACCTGTGGAAAACATGAAGGAGTTGTGGAAAAAGATTACAAAATTTAATGTCCTGTGGAAAACTTACCTACTTTATCCACAGGTTTTCCACAGGCTTAAAGTGGTTCAATCCCTTATGGAAAGAGACTTTCAAAAAGTTTTCCACAGTTTCCACAGGCCCTACTACTACTATAAGAAGATCTATTTATCTAGAATTAGTAGATCAGAGACTATTAAAAAAAGAAAATATGCGGTTATGTTCTAGTGAACTGCTTAAGTCAGGATTGTGCATTGAGGTAGTAAATTCTTTTGTTCTTAAATCAGGACTGAGCCTAGAAAACCTGGAAACTGCTTTGAAGATCGGAATAAATTTTTTCAATCTGCTGAGATTCTGACTCGTTATCCCCAGTTGAGATCTTGGCCTGTGGAATTGTTGAATGTAGAGTCATTTCTGCGCCTGTTGAAGATGGGTTGACTCCCCTGAAGATACATTTTCTTGTTCGCCCAAAATCAGGGGGCTTAAACGGGCAGCTAGACGTGAAATTAAAAATCACCCAGGCCAAAAAAAACTGCCCATAGCTGATCTCGATTAAAGAAAAAGCTACCGACAGTGACCGTTAGAGTTTTAAGTTTGGGAATTAGGGCATTCTTGACTCAGATAACGCTTAAGATTATCTCAATATCTCACTTGAGATCATAGGTGAACTTACTTGTTGGGTTGGGGAGTTAACCGGAGGTAGGGCTTGACCTCAGTAACGCCTTTGGGGAATTTTTCCCGCGCGACATCCGTGGGAATCGAGGGAACCACAACACAATCATCCCCATCCTTCCAGTTCGCTGGGGTGGCAACACTGTGATAATCCGTCAATTGTAGAGAATCAATCACCCGCAAAAGTTCATCAAAGTTGCGGCCCGTGCTGGCAGGGTAGGTAAGGGTTAGGCGTAATTTTTTGTTGGGGTCAATGATAAATACGGAACGGACTGTTAAGGTGTTGCCAGTGCTGGAGTTGGGGTGAATCATCCCGTAAAGGGTGGAAACTTTTTTATCCCCATCTGCCAAAATTGGGTAGTTGACCGTGGTGTTTTGGGTTTCATTAATGTCACCGATCCAGCCCTTGTGGGAATTGGCATCATCAACACTGAGGGCAATGGTTTTGACATTGCGCTTGACAAACTCGTCTTGCAGTTTGGCCACAACCCCTAATTCGGTGGTACAAACGGGGGTATAGTCCGCCGGGTGTGAGAACAGAATCACCCAACTATCTCCGGCCCAATCGTAAAAGTTAATTTCGCCTTCGGAAGAATCTTGGGTAAAGTTGGGTACGACATCCCCGAGTTGGAGGGACATAGATGACTCCTGTATCAAAAAAACAGCATCGTAGGTTACTAAATGATCATGCCACAGACTCCTATATGTCGGTCGGAATATGGCAGAAATTACATAAACTCTTGTAAATATTGATGAAAGGAGTTCCTTTAATGACAGAAATAAAGCAGGCTGGTCATCAAAAGCCGCTGGCCTGAGTTACCGATTACCGTGAGCCATAACTCCTGATCTGATTCTGATCTGAGGATTACCCCCTAGTCGTGATGGTGGATAGTCCTGAATAACTGCCGGTTCCTGGTGAGGGAGTCCGGCTAGTTGCGCCTGAAAAAATTGGATGCGCTCTTGGGTATGGGATCATTGAGGAGCAATGCTCTATTATCTAGGCCCCCGTGTTTAAGTTTGACTGCCAGGCCCGTTGTCCCCAGACCCAAGCTCGTGCCGGTGTTTTTCATACCCCCCACGGAATTATTGAAACCCCGCGCTTTATGCCGGTGGGAACCCTCGCCAATGTGAAAACAGTCACCCCGGCCCAACTGGCCACCACTGGGGCGCAAATGATTTTGGCTAACACCTATCACTTGCATTTGCAACCTGGTGAAGAAATTATTGCGGCGGCGGGGGGATTGCATCGCTTTATGGGTTGGCCTGGGCCAATTTTGACGGATTCTGGGGGCTTTCAGGTGTTTAGCCTCAGTCAAATGCGGGCTATTAGCGATGCTGGGGTGCTATTTAAGTCTCCCAAAGATGGACGAGAGATTTTCATTAGTCCAGAAATCGCGATGCAGATTCAAGGGCGATTGGGGGCGGATGTGATTATGGCCTTTGATGAATGTCCCCCCTATCCAGCCACTCGCGATCAAGTCCAGGCTGCTACAGAGCGCACAATCCGCTGGTTATATCGCTGTTACCAGGCTCACTATGACCGTCCTCATGACCCACAGTCTCATCCCCAGGCTCTTTTTGGGATTATTCAGGGAGGGGTGTATTTAGATTTGCGCCAGGCCTGTGCGACTGAAATGGTCAAGCTCGATTTACCCGGCTATGCCATTGGTGGGGTGAGTGTGGGAGAACCGCCGGAGTTAATTGCCGGAGTGGTGGCAGCAACTACGCCCCTGTTACCGGAAGATAAGCCCCGCTATCTCATGGGAGTTGGTACTTATCGGGAAATGGCCCAAGCCATTGCCGCCGGAATTGATTTGTTTGATTGTGTCATTCCCACGCGCCTGGCCCGTCATGGCTGTGCCTTGGTGCAAGGAGAACGTTGGAATCTCAAGAATGCTCGTTTCAAAACGGACTTTACTCCCCTGGATGAAACCTGTTCCTGTTATACCTGCCAAAATTTTAGTCGGGCTTACCTAAGTCATTTAATCCGCTCTCAGGAAGTCTTGGGGTTTACCCTCTTGGCGATTCACAACTTGACGGAATTGATTTGTTTTACCCAACGGATTCGGGTCGCAATTTTAGCCGGGACTTTTACCAGAGAATTTGCGAGTTGGTTAAAACCGAAGGAACCAACCTAGTTTATCGAAAGCTTGCTTTTGCTCTTGAATAGTGATACCTAGCCGCCCCGTAAAATAATTTTTTGGTTTTGTCGCGCGACTAACTCCAGCTTCATTGGTCCAGACGTGTAGATGGCCTGGGGAACGATGCTACTGATTTCAATATCCCCTGGATAGTTTCTTAAAGCCAAAATAAATTTGACTAATTCGATCTGATCAAAGGCTCCGACAGTACCACTGACCGGATCTGGCCACACTCCAGCTTCAATAGCCCGTTGATTGGAGGTGGTAAAGAGTGCATCTAAGCGTTGCAAAATTTGTTCATCACTCATTTTACTAGGGCTGAGATTAATGCGGGCAATCGTGGCTCCTGGCTCAAAGATCAAGCTATTTTCTGCGGCCTGGGGGACTACTAAGATATTGGCCTCTCCTTGGAGATAGTTGGCTGCGGCTAGGATGCGCACGCTGTATGTCTTACCCGTTAATAACTGCTGCATGAGACGCTCAATATCAGCGGTTGTAACTTGAATGACTTGATCCGTGGGTTTAATGTTTTGGGGACTATTCAAAATGATCGCATTGCGCCGGGCCTGGCGAAGAAATTCTTCAATGGCCTGTTGGGCTTTGGTGGGGGTATCAATGTTTTTCACCACCCCAGCTGCTAAGACTTGTCCAGCCCGAATCGAAATTGTCCCGCGCCTTAAACCCAGGAGGAGGACTTCGACATTTTCTTCAAGGCGTTGGCGACTGGTTTCTAAGGTCTTGATTTCAGATCGGAGTTTGGTTTGTTGATCCAAAAGGGCTTGGCGTTGTTGATCGGCAGTGGCGAGTTGGGTCTGAATGGTGGCAATGGAGTCCTCAAGGGTTTGTTTTTGGCGTTCGGCAGCGGCAAGACGCGTTTGTATCTTAGTGACAGCTATTTCGAGTTCTTGGCGTTGACCTTGGGCAGTCTGGAGTTGACGCAAGGCTGTGGTTTGTTCTGCCTGGAGACGGGTAATTTCGGTTTGCAGGGTGCGGCTTTTGGCCTGGACTTGGATAAGGTTGGCCTGGGTTTGGCGATAGCGGGCTTGGAGTTGTTCAAATAAGCGTTGGGTCTGGGCCTGGCGGGTAAGGGCGGCTTTGAGGCTCTTTGTGGCTCCGGCTAGTTGGGTTTTGACCTGGGAAAGGTTGGCCTGGGATGCCGCTAGATCCGATTCAATCGAATTTTTCTGAATGAGAGCGGTTTTGAGTTCTACTTCTGCGGCTTGGCGTTGACGTTGAATTGATTCAATCCGAAACACAGCATCCCGCAGTTCCTTACTAACTGCAAATAATATGCCCAGCGTTGAACCAGCAATTAAACTCCCCGTCAGAATGGTAATTAAAACGGCGGTTTGCTTAGGACGTAAATTAAAGAGAGATAAACGGGCTTTACCGACCTTTGACCCCAGCCGATCGCCGACGGTTGCAATCGCCCCACCCAAGATAATAACCGCCAGAATTAAAACATACCCAACCATGGATTTAGTTCCAGTTCACTCACATCACCACCTCATCCCCTTTGCCAACACTCCTAGATTAGGCCAAGCCTTCCAGGCCCGTCACGATTGGCAAAACTCATCTAATTCATGACCGTTGATAGACATAGACGCGTTCCTTAACGTTACTGTGTCTGGGGTAAAGATAGGGCATGTAAGGAAAGGCAGATTGAGAATGTTCTACGGTTGTGACTTTCCCCCTGGCCGGGTAAGGATGAGCCACCATGACAAGCTTCTCAATGTCACCTCATTCCCACTGGCCAGAGATCATCACCAGTTAGACTCTTAACATCAGCATCGACAGTCCCATGCCGGGGTAATGATGTCATTCTGGGCAGGTTTTTTAAGTATGGGTTTGACTCAGGCTATGGAGCTTTTAAAATAACTGCTGCATCCAGGCTAGGCCAGTTAAGTTGACCGTATCGCGGACAATTAAAACCATCCCTAAGCCCAACAATAAAACCAAGCCCGTTTGCATGACCCCTTCCTGAATCCGAGTTGGTAAAGGTTTACCCCGCAGCCCTTCAATCAGCAAAAAGACCAGTTGACCCCCATCTAAGGCCGGTAAGGGCAAAATATTAATTACGGCTAGGTTAATACTAATCAGGGCGGCAAATTGAAATAACTGGCCAAAATTAGAGCGGACAATATCAGCCCCAATGGCCACAATCGCTACCGGCCCAGACACTTGTGAGGCGGCTTGATCGAGGTGCTGAAAGAGCTTAATAAATCCCGTGACTGTTAACTGGGTAATCCGCTCAAACTCTTGCGCCGCCGCGCCTACCAATTGGATTGGGTTAAGGGTCTGTTGACGCGTCACTTCTACATTGGGAGCCAATTGCACACCCACCTTGGCCCGGCCATCTTCTCCTAACTCCGGCACAATGGTTAGGTTTTGGGTTGTATCCCCTCGGACAATTTCTAACTGCAGTGGTTCCCCTGGGTGGGATTGGATTTGTGACATCAAGTAAGTAAGGCTTTCGGCTTTGGCTTCTAAGGGATAGCCATTGACTGCTGTAATTCGGTCTCCAGCTTCGATACCAGCCTGAAGGGCAACTAAGCTACTTTCTGTCGCCAATTGTGGTACAACTACCCCTGGCTGATAGGTAATTTGCGGAATTCCAAAGATCCCCATCTGGGTCAAGATGAGGAGAAAGGCAAAGAGAAGATTAGCTAATACCCCAGCACTAATAACGATTGCCCGATCTAAAACTGGGCGGTTTTTGAGAAGGTTGGGATCCTGAGGAGGAATCGGGCTATCCGGATCATCATCGGGAAACCCCACATATCCACCCAGAGGAATCCCACGCAGGGCGTATTCAGTTTCGGGACCCTGATATTTCCACAGGACTGGGCCAAAGCCAATGGAAAAGCGATTAACGTAGATCCCCTGAGTCCGTGCGGCTAAGAAATGCCCTAATTCATGGACGAAAATCAGGAGTCCGAGAACAGCAATTGCCGCAGCGATGGACAAAAGGGACATAAACGTTACCTAATCTGTCTGAAAAATACTCATATCTTAACGTGATGGGCTTCACCACAACGGGTGAGAAAACTGAAGCCCTAGAGATTTGGTGCAGTAGTGACCGCTGTTGAGACTAGCTCGGGGTCTCCAGACATGATAATTTCAAGGTCGGCATTGGCCTGGGCTAGACCCATTTGGCTAAATTGCCCCAAGCAGCCATCCATTAAGCCATAAACAATCACGACTCCCCCAGCCGAGATAGCCACCAACACACTAGCAATTGCTAAGGACGAATCCTTGAGTCGATAAGCTCCTTGAAGAAGCCGTACCGACCAAATCACTAATCCAATAACCAGCAAGAGTAAGAGAATCATAATGTTAATTATCTTAACAACTCTTGCCAAAATTCTCATAATTACTTAACAATTTCCTAAGATTGCGGGCGGGACTGTCTGGGTAACTCGCGATATTTCCTTATTCTCTAGCGGATGATTCTAGGGATATGGAAATATTAGAAATATCTTCAGGCTCTTTTTCCCGACTGGTTTAACTTTTATGAAGCGTTTCTTAAGCTTTGCCCTCAGCCTAGTCCTAGTGATCTCAATCGGCTTAACCGGGTGTAGTAATACTCCCCCAGGCCTGAGTGGTAATTTTCGCCAAGACACCATCGCTGTGATTGATAGCCTCCGCCAGGCCATTGCCTTGCCTGAAGATGATCCCACGAAAGCTGCTGCCCAGGCCGATGCCCGCACCAAGATTAATAGCTTTATTGCCCTTTATCGCCGTGATGACAATTTGACCAGCTTGACTTCCTTTACGACGATGCGAACCGCCTTAAATTCTTTGGCTGGTCACTATAGCTCTTATCCCAATCGCCCCGTCCCAGAAAAACTGAAAACCCGCCTTGAGCAAGAGTTTCGTCAGGTCGAGTTGGCCTTGGATCGGGAAGCTAATAGTTAAGATTTGCGGGGATTCAGCATTCATCTTCTTGGTCTTTCCCCTTTTCCAGTTTGCCTAGGGACTCAATCGCGCTTGGGCCTGGGCCCGAAACCAAGTAATGACTTGCGCCAAACTCAATTCTTCTGGACTAACCTGGCAAAACTCGCCGGCCTGTCTGAGTTGATTTAGGGAGGCGATCAAAAATTGTCCATACCAGGTGAGGAAGCCAGGGGATTGGTGTTCTTCTCCCAGAAGTGTTTCGTCCTGCTCTAGCCATTGATAAATTAGCTCTGGACTCAGTTGATTAAGGGAAATCTGCTCTTGCTCGGCCATTGGTTTCAGGTAGCGCAGGGAATAGAGAGCCACCCGGATTAAAAATCGCTCTTGGGCGGGGAGGACGGTTTGTTCTATGGCTTGAGCTTCCTCTAAGGTTAAGAGGGTGTTGGGATCAAAGCTGCTGAAGGGACTGGCCATGGAGGTAGAGCTGGGTATGGGTTTAACAGGAAGAACCGACAATCATGGAGCCAATCCCAGAGTCGGTGAAAATTTCTAGAAGTAGGGAATGGGGAATCCGCCCGTCAATGATATGGGCTGCTTTGACACCTTGGGCGAGGGAGCGGATACAGCAGTTGACCTTGGGAATCATGCCACCAGATACTGTGCCGTCTTGAATGAGTTCGCGGGCCTGGGCAATATCCAGTTTATAGAGCAGGGTGCTGGGGTCGTGGTAATCCCGTAAAATTCCGGCGGTGTCTGTCAGTAAAATCAGTTTTTCGGCCCCCAAGGCAGCCGCAATTTCCCCCGCCACGGTATCGGCATTGATGTTGTAGGCTTGGCCGGTTTCATCGGCAGCAACGCTGGAAATGACGGGAATATAGCCTTTTTCAACTAGGGTTGAGACCACGCGAATATCCACACTTTGAACATCGCCAACAAAGCCAATCCCATCTTGTCCCTGACTCCGGGCCTGGATGAGGTTTCCATCTTTGCCACACAGTCCCACCGCCTGACCCCCGGCCTGGTTAATCAGGGAAACCAGTTCCTTATTGACCCGCCCCACCAGAACCATTTCTACCACATCCATTGTTGGGGCATCAGTCACTCGCAGGCCATTCTTGAATTGGGGTTCAATGTTGAGTTTGGTCAGCCACGTGTTAATTTCTGGGCCGCCCCCATGTACTACTACGGGTCGGACTCCCACAAAGGACATAAAGACAATATCCCGAATCACTGTCGCTTTCAGGTTGCTGTCTTTCATCGCTGCACCCCCATATTTGACAACTACCGTGCGTCCGGCAAAGGCCTGGAGATAGGGCAACGCTTCACTGAGGACTTGTACCCGGTCGGTGTCATTCAACATGGTTGCATTCCGTAAAATAGTTCTCAAATGATCGGGAATTATTACATGATTTAGTCGTAGATTACACCAGTCTGCTGATGTCGGCTGCTTTCACACTTACTTCGATGATTACCCTGCTGACTGATTTTGGCTATCAAGATTCTTATGCAGGAATTCTGCGCGGCATCATTTCCCAAATTAACCCCACCGCAACCATCATTGACCTGACCCATGGCATTGCTCCTCACGACTGTCATGCCGCAATGTTCCAACTCCGCCAGGCCACGCCCTACTTTAATCCTCAGACCATTCATCTAGCGGTGGTGGATCCAGGAGTAGGTAGTAGTCGCCGGGGCCTGGCCATCCAAACGAGTCAAGGGGTTTTAGTTGGCCCAGATAATGGGATTTTTACAGGAGTGCTGCACCAGGCCCAGGTTAACCAAGCTGTGGAGTTAACTAATCCAGACTATTGGCTCCCATTGGAAATTAGTACCACGTTCCACGGCCGAGATATTTTTGCCCCCGTAGCAGCCCATTTATCCTTGGGAGTAGGACTCAGTTCTCTGGGGAACCCGATTGATCCGGCTTCTTTAATCTGTTTACCTGGCCTGGAGCCTGAACAAACCTCCTCTGGTTGGCGGGGAACTATTCAAGGCATTGATCATTTTGGGAATGTCATCTCAACCTTGCCAAAAACACTCTGTCAAGGCGGGACGTGGATGGTTCAGTACCAGGCCCTAACTTTACCGTTGATGCACATCTACAGCGAAGTCTCTCCAGGCCAGCCCATTGCCCTGATCGGTAGTCATGGTTGGCTTGAAATTGCCATTAACCAAGGTTCTGCAGCCCAAATTTATGGAACTCGGCTGGGTGACACTATTTACCTACACCCTGCTTAAATAGAACCTACTATCCAAGAGCAAATTGGATATGTTACCTTGGTAAATGCCTTGAATTTAAGGCGCAAAGTAGTGGGTCGCTAGCTCAGCGGTAGAGCACTCGGCTTTTAACCGATTGGTCTTGGGTTCGAATCCCAGGCGACCCATAAAATAATGGTCTGTGAATGTCCAGATCACCGATAACTGATCCAAAAAAAGTTCAGGGATTTGTGGCAACCGGCCCCGGATTAAGGACACTCGAATTACAGTATGGGAAGAGATGATCTTGCGTCACAATGTCTCGACAACCCACAAACCCGCTTTTTCATGACAGAACTCTAAATGCTGCAATTCGGGCGTTTACGTTTCCGGCTGACTTACCTGAGCGACAAGGGAAGATTTTGCAGTGGATTGATGTTTTGCAGTCTGGGACGTTGGATGAGATTAAGGAAACCTCGCTGCATGGCAGTTTTTTAGCTGATATTTTCCAGGCCATATTGGGCTATCGATCCGTGATTGCGGGGGGTGGCCAGGCCTGGGAGATTCATGCCGAGCAAACGATTTCTGATGGGGGCGGTTCGGCTGATGGGGCGTTGGGGTTCTTTACGGCTACTGTGCAGGCCAAAGGCGGGGTTAAGTTATCCGGGCGGGTGATTGCACCGATTGAGTTAAAGGGGGCCAAGGATGATTTGGATCGGGTTGCCCCAGGCCGGAAGGAATCAGCAGTAGATCAAGGGTGGCGATATGCCAATTACACACCGGATTGTAAATGGGTGATTGTCTCGAACTATCGGGAAATTCGGCTGTATCAAACCAGTAAGACCCCGGCCTATTGTGAAATCTTTCGCTTGCTGGACTTGGGGGAGATGGAGGCGTTTCAGCGGTTTTATTTCCTGCTGTGTCGAGAGAACTTTTTACCCAATCAACCCCAGGCCCGGTCACGGATTGATGAACTATTAGCTGAGTCCAATGAAGCCGAGGCAGCGATTACTAATGCCCTGTATGAGCAATACAAGCAAGTCCGGGTTGATTTAGCCCAGCATTTCCAGGCCACGGCCCCAAATGACATCGAAAATCGAGATACTGTCCTGATCGAAAAAGCCCAGAAGGTCTTGGATCGGGTGTTGTTTATTGCTTTTTGCGAGGATCGGGGGTTATTGCCGGATAAGACGATCCAAAAAGCCTATGAGCATCGAGATCCTTACAACCCCAGGCCCATTTGGGAGAACTACAAAGCCATTTTTCGGTGGGTCGATCAGGGGAATGAGGATCCACCCATTCCGGGCTATAACGGCGGCCTGTTCAAACTGGATTCTCTTTTAGATGAGCAGCTTCAGGTTACGGATCAACTCTGTGGCCAGCTTAAGGATTTAACTCGGTTTGATTTTGATACGGAAGTGTCGGTCAACATTTTGGGGCATATTTTTGAGCAGTCGGTTAGTGATCTGGAGGAGTTGAAGGCTCTAGCGGCGGGGCAATCGTTTAACCAAAAGCAAGGCAAGCGCAAGACTCAGGGGGTTTATTACACTCCGGCATTTATTACTCAGTACATTGTCGAGGTGGCATTGGGGGGATATTTAAGGCAAAAGGAAGCCGTTTTATCTCAACAACTCGGATTAGATACCATTCCCAAGCAAGCGACCAAGAAACGGCGAGACACTGAGGTTAAGTTTTGGGAGGACTATCGAGATATTTTGCTCAAAACCAGGGTGATTGATCCGGCCTGTGGTTCGGGGGCATTTTTGATTGCGGCGTTTGATTATCTAAACCGAGAGTATGAGCGGGTGAATGAAGCCTTGGCCGCTTTGGCAGTGGATCAACAAAGTAAGGGAAAGGTGGCGGCGGATGTGGTGGGGCAGCGGAGTTTATTTGATTTAGACGAGACTATTTTAAATAAAAATTTGTTTGGGGTTGATTTATGGCCGGAGTCTGTGGAAATTACCAAGTTATCCCTGTGGTTAAAGACGGCCAAGAAGGAAAAGGCGTTAACTTACTTGGATGACAATATCAAGGTTGGCAATTCTATTGTTTCTGATCCTAGTTATGATCCCTTAGCGTTTAATTGGCTAGCGGCGTTTCCTGATGTGTTTGCGGATGGTGGGTTTGATGTGGTGCTGGGGAATCCGCCCTATGTCCGCCAGGAACGACTCACCCCATTTAAGCCCTATTTACAAACCCATTACCAGACTTTTGATGGGGTGGCTGATCTCTATGTCTATTTTTATGAGCAGGGGTTAAGGATTCTTAAGCCGGAGGGGGTGCTGTCCTACATCGTCACGAATAAGTGGTTCAAGGCGGGCTATGGGGAAGCATTGCGGCGGTTCTTTACTGAGAATTCTATCTTTGAGCAAATTCTAGATTTTGGTCATGCCCCAATTTTTCCTGATGCTGAAGTGTTTCCCTGTATTGTCTCGATGCGTAAGCCTGAAACGGTGAATCATCCAGCTTCAACAGTGCGGGTGTGTCCAGTTCCCCGTGAGAAGTTGCCAGAGATTAGTTTGCCTCAGTATGTGCAGCAGGAAGGGTTTGATATTCCTTGGACTCGCTTTACGGAACAGGCCTGGAGCCTTGAACCCCCAGAAGTTGATGCTTTGATGCAGAAGATTCAATCGGTGGGGATTCCACTTAAGGAATATGTAGGACATTCACCCTATTACGGTATTAAAACGGGTTTAAATGAGGCTTTCTTAATTGACAATGCAACCAAAAACAAATTAGTTAATCTTGATCCCAAGAGTGTAGAAATTATCAAACCTTACTTAAGAGGCCAGGATGTTAAACGCTGGAATCCAGATTGGCAAAACTTGTGGATGATTCTAGCGCATAAAGAGATTCAAATAGAAAATTACCCTATTGTCAGGGAACATTTAACTCAATACGGTGAGAAATTAGAGAAAAGAGCAGGAAAACAATTATGGTGGCAGTTACAAGCTCCTCCATCTTCTACGGATTTATTTGAACAACCTAAAATAATCTGGCCTGATTTAGCGTGGGGAGCAAAATTTTGTTTTGATTATAATAATTTTTATACCAACGACTTATGTTTTATCTTACCTACAAATAATCTTTGGTTATTAGCAGTTATCAATTCACCACTAATATGGGCATGGCTATGGCGTAATGCTGCTCACGGCAAAGATGAAGTGTTACGGCTCAAAAACATATACACAGAAACCTTACCAATTCCCCCGACTACCGATGAAATAAAGTCACAAATTGAACCAAAAGTTAGTCGCTTAATTGAACTCACCAAACAAAACCAGGCCAGCCATAGAGAGGTATATGATTGGCTCCAAACAGAACAAGCGATTCTTAAACTCGGCCAAAAATTAGAGAACTTTGCCAATTTGGATGGTGATCAGTTTGTCCAAGAAGTGAGAATCAGAAAACCCAAAGGAACCAGCCTAAACCCCAAAGCCTTAAAAGAATTGCGAGATGTTTACCAAGACTATGCCCCCCAAATCCAGGCCCGCAATGCCGAAGCTCTCACCCTAGAAATTCAACTCTCAGATTTAGTCAACCAAGCCTATGGCCTCACTCCAGAAGAAATTGATCTGATGTGGAAAACGGCCCCACCCAGAATGCCCATCCCCCGGCCGATTTAACGTATGAGTGGATTTTGCCAGGCCTGGAGATCGAGCTTACTATGCAGTAAGGATTTCTGTCGTATTGAGGCTCTGTGTCTTAGTAAAGTCCTCGATTTTGATCCAATGAACAGGCTTCCCTTCTGAGACAGCGATGGCCGCAAGTTTCTCATTTTGCTCATTGATCCAAGCATCTGTGGTAATCGGAAAAACAACGGCTCCATTAGGTATATCGGCTAAGACTTCAGGATTTTTGAGGGCCTGGCCTAATTGTCGGGCCACTTGGATATTGACAGCAGCGAGGCGTTGTTGTTCAGCTTTAGTTAAGTTCTGACTCATATCGTTCTCGCTCTTTGTACCAGTTTTCTAGCATCCAATCTCAGGCTATCTCGTAACACAGGCTCGGCAATCAATACATCAATCCCAAAAGGGGTGAAAGGTTTTGTAATATGGCACTGTATTAACTTCGTAGTGTAGAAGACTCCAGGCAATGACTATCTCTTTGGAATTACCCTCAGACCTAGAGAACGAGCTTTCTGACGAGGCTGCCCAACTAAATCTACCGCTGCCGGAATATATTCTTCGAGTTCTCTCCCTTCGTCCTTTTTTGCAAAACCCTCCCAAAACAGGAGTTGAGCTTGTTGCCTACTGGGAAAGTATTGGGGTGATTAACTCTCGGCCTGATATTGCAAATAGCCAAGAGTATGCCCGCAGATTACGCGATCAAGCTGAATACCGTGAGCGAATTTAGGTAGCAAATGTACCTAGTTGATACCGATGTCATGATCGATATTCAGCGGGGGTATGAGCCGGCCCTGGCCTGGTTTGCCTCTCTCCCAGAACTACCAAGTATTCCTGGCTTTGTGGTTATGGAGTTGATTCAAGATGCTCAGAATAAGCAACAGGTGCGTCAAGTGCTCCAACTCATCGCCCCCTTAACGATTGTCTGGCCAACTGAAACTGACTGCGCCCGGGCCCTATCTGATTTTACGGCCTATCACCTGTCTCACAAAATTGGTTTGATTGATGCTTTAATTGGGGCCTGTGCCGTTGGGCGGAATGTAACCCTCTGCACTTTTAACATCAAGCACTACCAAGTCATCTCAGGCTTGCGCATAGAACAGCCTTACACTCGCTAAACCTCCTCCAGTGAATCCCATATCCGGCCGGGGAAACTTGATAGATAGGGCGTTTCTGTAAGCTGGCCTGAAACCCAAAATCTTACAAGGATTTTAATATGTTGATCAAAACTATGCCCCTAAATAATTCAAGGAAATCATTATGAAAGCCGTCAAAGTCATGGCAACCATTAACTATCAGGGGCAATTAACCCTAGATCAACCCCTGACCATTGATGAAAATAGTCGAGTTGAAGTGATCATTCTTGTTCCAGAATCAGAAGCAACCGATGAACCCACCCAAGCAGAGGTTTTAGCTGACTTTGCCCAGGCCTGGGATGAAGCGATGACTTGAACACAAGACTACATTTTTCACGATGTGCTATCAACGATAATTAAAGACATTAGCCTAGAGAAGTTGGCCATGAATACCGCTCAAATCAAAACCGATGGCGATCACCAAATTGTCATCCTTCCCAAAGAAATAGAACTTTCTGGCACTGAGTTTTATATCAAGAAGGTTGGTGATTCAATCATTCTCATTTCTAAAGATCATCCCTGGCAATTATTGTTTGACAGCTTAGACCAATTTTCAGATGACTTCATGGAAACCAGAGATTAGCCAAATTGAAAGCGATCACCTTAATAACAGCAGTTAAACCGTAGCAACTGATGATTTTTGGGCAATTCTCAGTAACCCGTTAATAGACAAATCCTCATCAATTAGGGGCCAGTGAATCCCATATCCAGCCGGGGAAACTTGATAGATAGAGCGTTCTTCTGGGCTGGCCTGGGCTAATCGTGGCGAAATTTCACTAATAGGGTGCGAGCAACTTGGTTATCTACCTTGAGAATGAGATCATCTCCCTCAAACTCCAGGGCCTGGACATGGTGAAACTTAGTCATTTTTATACTCAAAGTAGCGATTTCAAGCCTCAATAATTTCATCAAAATGTTGCAAGATTATTTTCAAAATTTCATGCCTATCCCGCTTCATTAAGTTGTGGCTATAGTCCTCTTCACTCTGACATGATTTAAGTAATTGGGAAGGGGAAAAAAGCCTTTAGAAGCCAAGGCGCACATCATACCTAGCTTCAGTCATTTTTTACCGCGCCAGGCCTGGGGCACAGTCTCTTGTACCAAGATGTTGACCTCAGAGCTTGAGCATGAGAATCACCGCTTAACCTAAGGATGACAACTCATCGGGCCCAGATAGCGACAGAGATAGGGTGAAAAAACTTCATAGATGACTGTTAACGGGCGATGGTCGTGCCAGAACAAGTAATGTCGGCCCCAAAACGGCCCGGTTTCCCCGAAGGCAGCCGCTAACTCTGGGGAATGACCCAAATAAACCCCCTGAATATCCCGATACAGTTCGACCTTTAGTTTGGCTAGACTGGCCCAAATGGGTAAAGCCCGGTTTTGGAGATATTCATCCACATGGGCAGCTTCCCACCAAGAAGTGGCATAGGCCAAACGTTGACCCGAAGCAGTCCGCAACCACACTTGTCGTCTGAGCCTTGGGCCAGGAATTGCCGCAATTGCCGGCGGAGCGTGATCTGCATCCAGGCCAACCAGAGACATATCAATCACATCCACCTCTGTAGGTTCCCCCGTCAGGAGTTGTAAATGCCGAGTCGGTGAGCCATCGCCCAAGATTAAAATCTGCCAGGCCGGGGCCAACAGGGCATGGGGTAATCCCACAGGAATCACATCCGTTGTTCCTTGCCAAACCGGGTCTAGGGCATACCAGGCCGGGACTTGCGGATCCTTGATTGCGGCGGCTGGCGTTAGAAACGGTTGAGAGGGCATAGGAGTTTGTGACAAAACTTTACTTCCCTTACTGTAACGATATTTGCCCCATCGCGTCCTCAAACTTCCCCTATCCCCCGACATGAATTCTCGGCCGTTGCTCAGGATCCGGTTCGGCTTGACGCAACACTTCCCGCGTCACTAAAGCGGTGTCTCCTTCGCCAAACAAGATAAAGCGGATTAAAAACTTAATCGGATGTCCCTCGGCCCAACCAAAGTAAACATGGGGGAGTTGGCCGGTATCATCCCGAATTTGGAGCAAAATTGCCGCAATGGCATTGGGAATCGCCGCGGCCTGGGTGCGTAAAACCCGCTGTTCTCCAATGGTTAGCCCCTGGACTCCAATGGTTTGGCTAAAGGTGGACGCATCAGCAACCTGCACCTCCAAAAATAGGACTGAATCCGTTGGCGGAATATGGTCATCCTCACGAACCCGCTGTTCCTTGGCCTGGTAGTCATTGGGGCCTGTATTGGCACTGTAGCGATGGGCAATCAGGCGAATAATCCCTTGATTGTTACTTTCCTGGTGAATAAACTCCATTGCCGCTGGATCAAAGCTGACCGACTCAATCCGTAATTCTGTAGAACGCCACACTCGGGAAATCAGGGAAATGATCACAACCACCCCAATAAAAAAGCTGGCAATCTTAATCCCTTCCGGTCGCTCGGCAATATTGACAAGAGTTGTATAGGCAAAAACCAGACTAATAAAGCCAAAGCCCCATTTAGCCAGGCCTGGGCGATGTCGAAAGACCAGGGTGACAGCGACAGCGGCCGAACTCATCAAGACCAAAACCCCGGTTGCATAGGCCGCCCCCTGGGCATCCACATTGGCCTGGAAGAGCACCGTAACGAAAAAAGCAATGGCGGTATAGACCAAGACCAAGGGCCGCCGCATTCTTGTCCAACTAGGGGCCATCCCATAGCGGGGTAAATAACGGGGAACCACATTCAACAGCCCCGCCATCGCCGAAGCCCCGGCAAACCACAAAATCAAGATGGTACTGATGTCATAAACTGTGCCAAACCCATTTCC
Source organism: Synechococcus sp. PCC 6312 (assembly GCF_000316685.1). NCBI lineage: Bacteria > Bacillati > Cyanobacteriota > Cyanophyceae > Synechococcales > Synechococcaceae > Synechococcus > Synechococcus sp. PCC 6312. The sequence goes on from NC_019680.1 coordinate 18,100, forward strand.
CAAATACTCATGGGCCAGATAGGCGAGGGCCCGGCCATTGGCACTGCCTCCAGTTTGAAATTCTGCCGCCGGGATTAACAAAATAGTCACCAGACTACTGGATAACAGAAAGATACTCATCAGCACCGCCGCCAGACCCAGCATTTTGCCAGTATTCTTAATCCGGCCTATGGGTTGATCTTCTGTATCTCCGGCCCGACCCCGAATCAAAGGCATCACTACCACCCCGGTTTCAAAGCCCGATAGCCCCAACGCCAATTTAGGAAAGAGTAACCCTGCCGTCACCAGCAGCAGCAGTGGGTTTGGATAACTGGTCAAGAGGAGATTTTGCCAGGCCACCACCTGCCCCCAGTTTTCCATGACATGATAGCCAGCCACAATAATCGTGATGGTATTCAGGAATAAATAGACAACCACCAAGGGCACGGCAATCCCCACGGCCTCCCGAAAACCCCGCAGAAAAACAAGGGCGAGGAGGACAATCAAGACCAATGTGACGAGAACATTTTCCCCTGGAAACAGTCCCAGCCCCTGTACAAAGGGATTTTCTAAGAGGTGGGCCGTGGCATCGGCGGCGGAAATGGTGATCGTAATCATGAAGTCCGTAGCCATAAAGCCCAACAGGCCGAGAACCAATAATTTCCCCTGCCACCAAGGAAGCAGATGTTCCAACATGGCAATGGAGCCTTCGCCGTGGGGACTAAAGCTGGCCACCCGCCGATAAATGGGTAACGCGCCAAACAGGGTTAAGAGGATCAAAATCAAGGTTGCTACGGGAGAGAGGGCCCCAGCCGCCAAAGCCGCAATTCCCGGTTGATAGCCCAGCGTTGAAAAGTAATCCACACCCGTCAGACACATGACCCGCCACCAGGCCTGGGACTGCTCGTGCCCCTTTGCTGTATTTTCCCGTAATAACCAATGGGATAACTTGGCCGGGTAACGTGGGCGCAAGCGCATAGGAAATCCTCAAAAACTGAGGCACAACTGAATCACATCCAGGCCCTATTCTCTCCCATGATCCGCTTTCCAAAGCAAAGGCAAAGCTTAAGTTTATCGGGGTCGAGGGACTATATCTAAGCTGGTAGAAATTCTCAAGGCATTGCCTCAGAACTTTTTGCTGACCTGCTCCAATCTAGCCCCACATGGATAACGCCATAGCAGGATTGCAATCATTGTCAAAGATTAATCTGTCTGATCAGGCATCCAGCGTTAACGCTTGAGACTGATTTCGCTAGGAAAATCACCGCCATAGGCTGCCTCACCGTGCTCATGAATATCCAGGCCCTCATCCTCCACATCGGTACTCACCCGTAAGTCCATCACCAATGACAACAGTTTGAGAATAATGAATGTACCGACACCCGCTAACACCCAAGAAACGATGATGCTGGTGAGTTGAGGCAGCAGTTGGCCTGGATTGCCGTACAGTAAACCATCGGTATTGGCAAAACCATTGACCACTTTTGTGGCAAACACCCCGGTTAAAAGGGCCCCGACTGTTCCCCCCACACCATGAACAGGAAATGTATCCAGAGCATCATCAAACTTTAACTTGGCTTTTAAGTTGACGGCTCCATAGCAGCACAAGGCTGTAATTGCCCCAATAGCCAGCGCACTCAGGGGAGTCACAAAACCGGCCGCAGGAGTAATTCCGACCAGGCCAGCCACAAAACCACTTCCTAATCCGACAGCAGTGGGTACACCTCGTAGTAGCCATTCCGCCAACATCCACGTTAAGCCTGCTGCTGCTGCTGCAATTGTTGTTGCGACCACTGCCACTGTTGCTGAAGGTAATTTGGCCACATCACCGCCAATCCCTAAGGCACTACCCCCGTTAAAGCCAAACCAGCCAAACCAAAGCAAACCCACCCCGAGCAAAACAAAGGGCACATTGTGAGGCAACATGGGGGCAACTTGATGATCCTTGCGCGCCCCTAACATCCAGGCCGCCACTAAGGCCGAGACTCCAGAACTGATGTGCACCACCGTCCCCCCGGCAAAATCGAGCGCATTGATACTGCCTAAAAAGCCCCGTCCCCAAACCATGTGCGCTAAAGGCGAGTAAATAAAAGTTGACCATAGGATCAGAAACCAAAAGTAGGCCTTAAAACTGATCCGCTCCACAATCGCGCCTGACACCAACGCCACCGTAATAATGGCAAAGGTCATTTGATAGAGCATAAACAGTTCATGGGGAATGGTCGCGGCATAAATTCCACCGGGATCTGGGGCCAGATCAACACCATGCAACCCAATCCAATTCAAGCCGCCAATCAATGCGCCAATCCCAGTTTCAAAATTCTTGTCATTGAGGGAAACATGACTGAAGGCTAAACTGTACCCCCACAGCACCCAGGTTACCCCCACGACTCCCATGGAAACGAGGCTCATCATGATTGTGTTCAGGACGTTGCGGGAGCGGACTAAGCCACCATAGAAAAATGCCAGGCCGGGTGTCATCAACAAGACCAAGGCTGTACTGACTAACATCCAGGCTGTGTCGGCTGCGTCAATGGCCTTGTAGGGATCTGTGGCTGCATCTGCGGTTTGGGCCAGAGAACCCTCAGCGAATGGCCCAGCCAATAAACTAGAAAATCCAATCAGGCATAGAGGCAAGGCAAATAGAACAATAAAGCGGCGGGAGCCAGCCAAGGGAGCAGGGGGCTGGGAGAGATCAGCAAATCTTCGGAACGCTAACCAAAGAGAGGATATAGTTTGCCCCCAGGTCTTTGACTTGAAGTCAGTGTACCGAAAAAAACGCCACTTGGGAGTCGAAAATTTTGTCATTGTTGCTCAGTCCTTAGCCAAATAAAGGCGATATGAAAAAAAGCAGGTATCAAAAAATTTCCTAGCTATTGTCTATTGTGAAAACTCCTACACACTCAAAAACCTACAGTTAGACCTATAGCGGTGTATTACCTATTTTTGATAGGACAGACGCAGGCCTGGAAGAACTGGGTAGGCAGTATTCCGCAGCTTTAGGCGCACTTGCAAAAGTCCGTGTCTGGCTTTAATCAAATACTGCTGATTCAAGTGCTACCTCAAATAATTGAGTCCAGGTAACTTAACCTAGAGGTAGATTTAATCTGGTAAGACTTTAGGGAAGCATTATCAGAGACTATTAACTAGGCCATATCGTTATTTATTTCCTCAATTGCCCAGAAAAGCGATTAGGTCTTACTTGGGTTAAATGTTTTAGTTGCTTCATCTCTTACTATTACGAAAGCTCAGCTAGGACATTCTGTATCTAAGAAAACAGATTCTTGGTAAATTATTTACCTGGGTTCTCAGGCAAGGCGTTACTGCCCTTCTTAAATTCACGAACTGAGGCTGACTATATCCTGAGGATTGATATCGGGGTCTTCGACAAGTAAGTCATTAACGGGGAAGCGATCCAGTAATTGGCGGGCCTGGGTTGCCGATTTCTTCAGGGTTGGGCTGGCATGGGGCGCATGGGGAATTTGGGAGAGAACATCTAAGGTGCGGCGCAACAGACGGACTAAATCCCCCTGATCTAAGTTCGTAGCTTGGCAGAGAGCAGACCAGTCAATTCCTAAGGCCCAATGCTCCACCAGGCCGACTAAACCCGTTTCTAACCAGATCGGGAAAATCACTCGTTTGCGGCGCTGGGCCTGGAACAACTGGCGGCGGAGTGGGCGCAAGCTGCTTAAGGCCTCTTCAACTGGTGCAGAAAGAGCATAATCTGTCCAGCTATCGGGGCGGGGGGTTTCGGTGACTAAGGCGGCACAGGCGGCGGCTAGTTGTTGCGGGGGCAACTCATCCAAGGCTCCAGAATCGAATGCCAAGGCTAACCACAGTTCGTTCTCGCCCCGCAAGGAAGCCGCTAATTGCCCCAAGGGGGTAGCAACTAAATCCTCCAGGCCCCCAAACTCTTGCAAAATGGCAATTAAACTCAAAAAGTCTTCCCAATGGGGGTGGGCTTGCTGGCTCAGTTTTTCTTGGCGATCCACCAGGTCTGTTAATAATTTCTCCCGTCGTCGCCGTAATCGTAAAGCCGTCCCTGGATTCGCCCCCACGGGTAGGGTGGCCATTTCAGTCTCAATTTGGGCAATTTTCTGGGCCTGGGCCTGGACTTCTCGGGAAACATCGGGATGCATTTCCGGTAAAGCTTTGGCGATGTTGGCTGCTTCCGTAGGCCCGTTCCAGGAATACCCACGTTTAGGGGAAATGTCGGTAGGCCAGGCTGGGAACATCACTGGAGCTACCTCGCCAATGGCCTTGACCTGCTCCAATGCGACGACATAAAAGCGGTTATTAACTCCCCAACAACCTAAGAGGGGAAATTGCCCCGGCCCCGGCAGTTTGGCAGCAAGGATCGCCGTGAGATAGGCATCTTCCACCTTGGGATGGAGTTCGGTCGTATCCAAGCACACTAAAGTCCCTGGTTGAGCAACCAAAAGTTGGGGAACCCGCTGTTCATGGGCCAGGGCCTCGGCCTGGTGGCTCAGGGTTTTCAGGAGGCGTTGTTCTTGGCGGAGCCGTTCCCGCAGCTTTTGATAACGACTCAGGGCCTGGGGGTTGGCAGGATCTAGACGCTGGTTAATCTCTTCCAGTTCTACTTCTAGTGTCGTAATGGCCTGGCGTTGGGGAGCAAGGTGTAAGGTGGCAAGGTATTGGCCAAAACTGCGCTCAATCAAGTCTCTGGCTTCCTCTAAGGTATGCCGTTGCAGCAGATTTAAAACCATCCCATAACTGGGTGTAAATTGACTCACCAGGGGATCCGGGCCAACAGTAGCCAGATAGGCAGCTTCCCGTGCACCTTCAAAGGGGGTTTGCAAGGTCACCACATGGCCAATTTCATCCATCCCCCGCCGTCCGGCCCGCCCCGAAATTTGCAAAAACTCAGAGGCTGTTAGCAAGCGATGCCCAGAATCCGTGCGTTTGGAAAGAGACGATAATACTGTTGTTCGGGCTGGCATATTAATTCCCGCCGCAAGGGTTTCGGTGGCAAACACGACTTTGATTAAGCCTTCCTGAAAAAGCTCTTCAATTAGGGTTTTCCAAAGGGGTAAGACTCCGGCATGGTGGGCGGCAATCCCCTGGCGCAAGGGGGCAATGTGGGCCGTGGGAACAACAGCCCCATTACGGGTTAAGAACTCGTCCAAAATTTGGTTCAGGGCCTGGGATTCCTCTGGATTGAGGAGATTCACCCCCCCCATTTGTTGCAGGGCCTGGTCACAGCCGCGTCGACTAAAAATAAAGTAGATGGCTGGTAACATTTGCCGCTGGGCTAACTGATTGACCACATAAGCTAAATTGAGGAACTCTGGGCGTTTCCGGCCTCGGCCAGGAGGAGGGTTGGAGCGCAGTAAACGGGCATTGAGATGGGTTTTCTCACTATTTAGGAGAGGAAATAATCCCTTTCCCTGGCAAAAATAAAACTGTAGGGGAACAGGTCGCCAATCCGAATAAATCAGCCTGGTCTCCCCGTGCACGGCGGTAATCCAATCCGTTAGTTGTTCCCCATTGGCGATGGTGGCAGAAAGGGCGACTAACTGAATTTCGGCTGGACAATAAATGATTGACTCTTCCCACACAGTCCCTCGTTGCCGATCATTCATATAATGGCATTCATCTAAAACCACCGACTCGACTCCGGCTAAGGATGTGCCCACTTCCCCAATTGGCGTGCCATAGAGCATATTCCGAAAAATTTCGGTAGTCATGACTAAAATGGGTGCATCACGATTAATGGACACATCCCCTGTTAATAGGCCCACTTGTTCATGGCCAAATTGTTCCCGAAAATCCCGCAGTTTTTGATTTGAGAGTGCCTTTAAGGGAGTGGTATAAAAAACCCGTCGTTGCCGCGCCAAGGCCCGATGAATCACATACTCTCCAACCAGAGTCTTCCCAGAACCCGTGGGGGCACAGACGACAACAGAACAGTTTTGATTGAGGGCCTCAATGGCCTGGAGTTGGAAGTTATCTAAGGGAAAAGGAAATAATGCTGTAAATTCCTCTAACCCATAACTAGTTTGGTTCATGTGACTGGTTCAGAAACCAAAACTTCCCCCTGGAGCAAGCGATTTGCCGCATCCAATAACTGCTCCTCCAAGTAGGGTTTGGTGAAATAGCCTCGTGCTCCCAGTTGGGCAGCCATTTGCCGGTGACGATCTGCCCCCCGTGAAGTCAGCATCGCAATCGGTAGTTGGCTTAAAGTAGGATCTTTCTGCATCCGCGACAGCAACTCCAGGCCATCCATCCGCGGCATCTCAATATCGCAGAAAACTAAATCACAGGGTAAGCCAGAGCGGAGTTTTTCCCAGGCATCCTGCCCATCACGGGCTTGTTCAACTCGATAACCTGCTCGAGTAAAGGTCATTGAGAGTAATTCCCGCACCGTAATAGAGTCGTCAATAATCAACACTAGCGGTTCGGTCTTGACAGGTTCTTCCGGTAGGGGAGGCATTGGCGTACCCCAATCTCCAGGTTCGAGACGATTGAGAGAGAGATCAACTAACTCCAGAATGTCGGCAATGGCCATTGCACGTCCATCCCCTTGTACGGTAACTCCAGCAATCCCCATAGGCTTGGGAACCGGCCCCGCCAGTTGCTTAATCACAATTTCCTGCTCACCAATGACCTGATCCACTTGTAGGGCAATCAAATCATCGGCACTGCGGAGAATGACAACGGAAATGACATCTTCCTCATGACTGGCTCCACCATAGACATTACTTCGACTAATTTGTCGTCGATAAGGAAGTAAATCTGTCAACCGCCGGAATGTCAACTGCCGATCCCGCCAGGCCAGTTTCTGCTCACCGTCCTCACTCACCTGTAAGCGATCTTCGGGAATATCTAGCATATCTTCCACACCATCAATGGGGAAGGCAATCCGGCAGTGATTATCAATACAACAGAGGGCTTTTGTAATACTCAGAGTCAGAGGTAAGCGAATTGTGAAGGTTGTGCCTTTACCGAGGGTGGAATCAGTGTTGATGCTGCCGCGAATTTCCTCAAGGCTAACCCGGACGACATCCATACCCACGCCACGCCCGGCCAAATCATCGGCCTGATCCTTGGTGCTAAACCCAGACCGAAAAAGGAGACCATAAATATCTTGGCGGGTCAGGTGATTAGCTTCAGAAGCAGAAATAATTCCAGTGGCAATGGCCTTGGCTTTAACCCGTTCCGAATCAATCCCATGGCCATCATCACTGACGGAAATAATCGTCTGACTACCCTGGTAAAAGGCCCGGATCTTCACAGTTCCTTTTTCTGGTTTCCCCTTGGCCCGACGCTCCTCTGGGGTTTCAATCCCGTGATAGATAGCATTGTTGATCAGGTGGGTCATGGGATCGTAGAGCCGCTCAAGAATCCCCTTATCTACGAGAATTCCTTCGCCTTCAATTTCCAGGTTGGCTTGCTTGCCACATTTGCTGGCAATTTGGCGAACGGCACCCGGTAAGCGTGTGGCCATTTCTCGGAAGGGCACCATTCGGGAACGACTCAAACTTTCTTGGACTTGGGTGGTGACTTGGCGGAACATCCGGGTTGTTTGCTCAACTTCATCAACCACATATTCAATGTCGGAGGCAGCCTCTCGAACGCGAACAATTCGTTCAATAACTTCCTGGGAAAGGGTATGGAAGCCAGTGAACCGATCCATTTCCAGGGAGTCAAATTGCACCCCGGTGGCATGGTTAGGGTCATTGGCACTCTCCCGCCCAAAGCCGCGAGGTTGAGAAATGCTGCTGAACAAAGAGCTTTCGAGGAGGGAACGGTCGTATAAATCCTGCATTTGTTGGCTGACATCCCCCAACTGCTGAACTTGATAGAGGAGGTTATCTAAAAATTGTCGGAGCCGCTCTTGGTTATCTTCTAAGGCATTCCGATTAACAACCAATTCCCCGACTAGGTTGTTGAGACCATCTAAATGCTTGACAGAAACCCGCATGGTTTGATCAAAGCCTGCACTGGCACTACGCCGAGTCGTCCGCGGACGTAAATTGAGGGCGGGGGAGATGGGATCAGCGGAGAGGGCTGGATTGGGGGTTAAGTCGGTGAGTAGGGAATCAAACTCCCTCAGTCGGTAGGCTGGAACGGATTCAGTGCCGGCAACGGGTTCCTCAAGGAGCGATTCTAGGTCATCCCAGGCCGGAGTTGGGTCAGCTACAGTCTCTGGGGCTTGAGGTGGAGCTTCAGCTAGGAGGGCATCAAGGTCTTCAAAGTCAACCGTAGGCACTGGGGTAGCAGCCACCCGCCCCGCAAAAATTTCACTAATTTCGCTCAGATCATTGAGAATATCATCTTGATCTGAAACCATACCAGGACTAGGTAAGGGTTCATCGGCAGTAGCGGCCATGAAGGCTTCTAAATCAGCTGAAGTTGCCAGTTGTTCTAAATTCTCCTGATCCCCCAACGAGCTAAGTTCTGGGGCTGGGACAATCAGTTCATCAAGAACGGCGGCCACCTCTGTAGATTCGCGCCAATCCGAGGTAGGAGTCTCGACCCGGCCGGGAGGTGTCAAAGCCTCTAAGGTGGCAGGGGTGATTTCCTCTGCCAAGAAGGTATCTAAAAATTCACTGTCAGCGGTTAAATTGGCTTCGCTTTGATCAATGCCCTCCAGCAAGGTATCAATCAAGCTCCCCAAGCCAGCCGCATCAGCAGGAATCTCTAGGGACTGGGGTTCTAGGGGCTGTGATGCCGTTGTTTGGGCAAAAAAGGTAGCTAGGTCAACTTCTTCATCACGCACGCCACCGCTGGCAAGGGGGTCTGGCTCGGAACTCGTGAAATCTAAACCGCCCAACTCAGCTAGATCCTCAACTGCTGCGGTTCTCTCCCCAAATAGACCCGAGAGATCCATCTCATTGCTAGCTCCGGCTGCTGCCGCCGTGCTTTCTAAAAATTCGGAGAGATCATCATCGGCATCAATCACAGGCTGAGTGGACTCAAAGCCATAGTCCAGGCCTGGCCAAGGGGGAGGCAGTTCTCCAGAAAGCTCAAAAATATCATCTAATTCACTCAGATCCGCTTCCGTTGTCTGCCAGGCCACCGCTTCTTCCCTTAATTCGGCGGCAATTACCTCTGGTTCAGAGGGGAAGAACTCCCTGGATGCTTCTAATGCTCCAATTGGGTCTAGTGTGGCCATGGGCATCACTGCCTCTGGAAGACTCTCCTCTAAGACCAATGGGGACTCAAGAACCGGTTCAACCGGTAAGAGAGGCAGCATTTCCGGGGAAAGGCGAATCTCACCCTCTTGCTGGGCTAGGACGAGATCACGGGCCGCCTTAATGTCTTTAATGATGGTGGGGGCCAGGGCCAAAAGGCTATTGTCAGGATTAGCAATGGCCCGCTCGGCAGCCTCTAATAGGTTGACCCAGGCCTGCAGATCAAAGGGTTCTCCCAACTGCCCTAAGCTAACACAAGCGGCTTGTAACTCTTGACGAATCTCCGGGGAGTCCGCCTGCTTGAACAGTTGCAACATCCCCCGGAGCCGTTCTGGGACATCGGTTTGAAACACAAATTCCCGCCCATCGCTAGGTTCGGCTATTGCAGTGGGGGCGATCGGGATAGAAGTCAGAGTAACAGCAGGTGTGGGTGCGCCGGACACTAAACCACTCAGATGAGCCTCTAACTGATCAAAGACAGGTTCAGTTTGACTCAGGGCCTGGTTGGCCACCTCTTCAGATAGGCCAAAGGGGCTTTGGAGTTCGTCTAAAAGTTCTCGTAGGGCATCAAACCCCTGTAAAAAAAGAGTTTCTAAGGTTTCATCTACCCGGACGGGATGCTCCTTAAGGATCTTGAAGTAGTCCTCTAGTTTGTGGGAAATTTGCTGAATGCTGTGCAAACCCAGCATAGCTGCCCCACCCTTAACGGAATGAGCGGCCCGAAACATCTCACTCATGGCTTCCGGGTCATCAACCACCCCCTGCAAATTCATGAGGCTGGTCTCAATGGTGGTTAAATGCTCTTGAGCTTCCTCAATGAAATAGCCTAAGATGCGCTTTTGCTGATCAGTCTGCATCGCCCACTCCTTGAATTACCCCTGTTCTTCCGTTTGTTCAACCTTAAACCGCTCTACCGAAGACTGTAGATCTCGGGCAACTGTCACCAGATTTTGGAGAGAATCCGAGACTCGTTGGGCTTCCTGAGAGGTGGCCTGGGCTGTGAGTTCTACCGACTGCATCACTTGAGCCATGGAACGGGCCGTTTCCGTCTGCTCCACTGTGGCACTGGTAATGGAGCGCACTAAGCTATCAATCTGACTGGAAACTTGGATAATATCCTCCAGGGAATGTTTGGCTTGTTCTGCCCGCCGGGTTCCTTCAATCACCTGTTGAGTACCTTCTTCCATCGCCGTCATCACCGCCCCGGTTTCACTTTGAATTTGGAGGACGATTTGCTCAATTTCCTTGGAGGATTTAGCGGCCCGATCTGCGAGTTGCCGGACTTCATCTGCAACGATAGCAAATCCTTTCCCCGATTCCCCAGCCCGAGCGGCCTCAATACTGGCGTTCAATGCTAACAGGTTGGTACGAGCCGAAATTTGGGAAATTAAGCCGACAATTTTGGAAATCTCCTGGGATGACTCGGCGAGATGCTTGACTTTCCGGGTCGTTTCCGCCACTGTTTCCCGAATTTGGAGAATCCCTGCCACGGTTCGCTCCACCGCTTCGCCACCTTTGAGAGCGGCTTCTGTTGCATTGCGAGCGACGAGATTGGCTTCTTTAGCACTTTCGGCCACCCGTTGAATGGCATTGGTCATCATCTGCACCGAGTTGAGCGTCACCGCTAACTCTTCGGCCTGGCGTAAAGCATCGGAAGAGAGACTACGAGCAAAGATTTCATTATCCGTTGCCCCTTTATTGACTTGCCGGGCTGCAACTTTCACCTGTTGCACAATCTTGCGGAGATTAAAAATAGTCAGGTTAAAGGAGTCAGCGACTGCCCCAAGGACATCCGCAGTGACCTCGGCTTGAACCGTCAGATCTCCGCGAGCAGCCCCTTCGACATCATCCAATAGGCGAATCACCTGTCGTTGCAGGTCATCCCGTTGCCGCTCATTTTCCTCTGCTTTTTGCTGACTCTCGGCCATCACCCCTTGGATTGACTGAGTCATGGTGTTAAAACTGGTGGCCAGCTGCCCTAACTCATCTGGAGCAAAGACCGTAGCGGTGGCTGAAATATCCCCAGTAATGACGGCATTAAACTGAGCCTGTAAATCAGTAGTGCAGCGCTTAATATGATCCACATTTCGCCGCCCTAAGGCGTAGGCAGCAACACCTCCAGCAAAGCCCCCTGCCAGGCCACCTAGCAAGGCACTGGGGACGTTTTCACCCTGATTAATGCCCAGGCCAACCAACCCAGAGGCCAAGGCAGAGACAACCCCCACTGTCAGGGCCGTAGTGGTATTGCGCTTACTAAATGAGGAAGCACTGGTATCACTACTGCTCAGGGAGGTGGTAGTGGTGGCTACAACAGGACGGAGTGGAGGCGAGGGGACAGGGGAAGGTATGGGAATTGGGGCTGGCTGGGTAAAGGCTGACAAATCCTCAAGCTCGGCACTGGCCTGGGCAATACTGGGGGTGTCATTGTCACCGAAATCTAAATCGGGTAATTGACTCAACTCCGCTGATAAGTCCAGATCCTCAGGGACAATGGCGAATGTTTCATTCATTGGGGCTGCAGCCTCGCCCTCTAGATCAATAGGGAGGGGAAGCTCTGAGGCCTGGAATGTATCCATTTCCCACTGAGGAGATACCCCAACTGGGCTTTCGGAAGATTCCACTTCGCCAAAATCCAATTCCCCTGCTCCAGTGCCAAAAATCTCTAATTCTGGCAACTCCAGAAGTTCGAGATTGGGTTCTGCCCCTTCGGTATCCGGATCAGCAAAGGTACTCTCTGTAGAAATAGCAGCAGGTTCGGCCGTATCGGTGGCATTGATGAAGATCGCCTCCACTTCTTCTGACTCTTCCCAAGCTGTCCCAGGAGTGGGTTGGGCTGCAAAATAATCCCCAAAGAGATCTTCACCATCCTCCTCCAAGGCCGAGGGAATGGAATCCAGGTCAAGGAATGACGGGCTTGAACCTGACTCAGGATTTGGTTCAGGAGTTTCTAAAAAGGCTGTTAAGTCATCTTCATCACTGGTTTCCTCCATCTCAAGGGGAATATCGGTGTCTGTAAACTCTAGTAAATCTACGACATCGGGGCCGGGTGATGGGGACTGCGTTAACTCTGCCTCTAGTGATGCTTGCGTCTCCAGGCCTGGCTCAGTTGCAAAATAAACAGCAGTCTCTGCCGCTTCTCCATTGGGTTGACCCGATTCACCATCAAGAGAAAACAGAGCCGCGTCAGCATCAAAATCCAGTGCAATTCCTGAGTCATCGGCGAGATTATCAGCAAAGAAATCCTCTAGATAATCTGAGTCCGGTTCAGGCCGAATTTCTCCTGGCAACTCAAGCTCAGAAGAACCGGCAATGGCTGGCTCTTCATCCCAGGCCAAATCCAAACCCAATTCAGAAGGGGTAACTTCTGCCTGAGATAGCCCTTCTAGAGGTGTGACTGAATCCGTGACCAGAGAAGCAATTGATTCGGAGGACTCTACCTCGGCAATCCCATCCGATTCCTCAGGGAAGAAGTTGGCGATGGGTTCTGGGGCTGGCACATTTCCTTCAAGCTGAATTTCTGTAGCGAACTCATCTATGGCTAGGGCCTCCGTCTGCCCGAAGTCGTTAAGGTCACCACTTAGGTCGCTGATATTATCTAGATCAAAATCTTCTAAGCCATCAAACTCTTCAAGGTCGGCAATATCACCCAGATCTCCAAGGTCATCCATGTCCCCTAAAGCATTGGGATCAAAGTCAAAATCAAAGTCTTGGGCGGTTTCTAGGCTAGCCTCAACGGCTGGTTGACTCGGCAGAATGGGAGAAGGTTCCAGCGAATTTGGCTCTGACCAGGCTTGGGGAGTTTTGGTTACAAATACATCTCCATCCCCAATATCTGTGGCAAAGGGATCGCCAAACAAATTATCCAAGTTGCCAAGACTCGCCTCTCCCACCGAAACCACTAATTCCGAATCAAGGGCGGAAAGGTCTGGTTGATTGGGCATGAGCATGGTCATTTCGTTTTCGGAATCTAGCTCATCAGTCTCCAGGGCTGGCCCTTGGTCAAAATTAAGGCCGACGAAGTCAGAATCACCATCAATCGCTCCTAAATCAGCAGGAATATCGCTCCAGTCCAGATTTGAACTCTTGGGAGCCTCTACAGCGATGCCAATGGCAAAGGGATCTAGGTCTGACTCTCCCGACAAAACTTCATCTGTTGAGGTGAGAGAGAACTCAGCCGGAACGGCCAAATCTTCGGGTAAAGAGTCACTGGCCTGGAACTGAGCACTCACAGATTCCGCCTGAGAGGGGGCCTGGTTAGTTTGGATAAAGGTATGGCCCATTTGCAATCCGGTGGGTTCATCACTATCCCAGTCTTCTTCGTAAGCGTTACCCCCATTGGTTCCCCCAATGTCCACCAGTTCTAAGGTCTTGGACAAACTTTCATTGGCGCAATTAATTAGCTCCGGATCAGAGGTCAGATTTAACACCAACTCGTATTGCTCTTGGGCTGGTTGATATTGTTCTTGGCAACAGTAGATATGTCCCCGCAGTAAGCGAATATTGGGATCGTCAGGACGAGTGATGACCAGCTTGTCCACGATTGTCGCAGCCTGGTCATAATTCCCCTGAATATAGGCTGTCACAGCTTTTTGATATTCTTGGGTGTACTGGGTACTGGATGCCATTAAACTTGCTCCCCTAACTGCACTGTGGTGTGTGAGACATCGCCTGCGCTTACCTACTTATATAGAGTATGTTTAATTCCTGTTTGAAGATTACAAAGACCGTCAAATGTAAAGAAACTTGAATCTACGGTATTGCAGGCCGGTCTTTTAATTTAATGTTTATCCTCCCCAGCGAGCACTACGAATCACAGCGACTGGATCCAGCAACTTTAAGCTCTGGGATGAGGCTTCATCCATAATCCATTCTCCTCGAATAAAGGGAATCATGCTGTCGCTAATGTTACCAGGTGGGACAATTGCCTCTGGATTCAACCACTCCATACCTTTCACCTGATCCACTGCCAGGCCAACGACTAATTCCTCATCTTCAATGGCAATAATGGAAATTTCCGGCCGATCGGCATTGATCGGGGCTTCTTCTCCCAAAAATTGTCCAGCATCTGCTACCCAAATGACTTGCCCCCGTAAGTTCAGGACTCCCAAGAGGGTGGCTGAGGTATTGGGAACAGGGGTAATCCGATCTGGGGGAGTGGCAATCACTTCTCGAACCCCAACGGCAGGCAGGGCCAATTCAGTTCCAGAACTGAGGGAAAACCGTAAATGTAAATCCCCCTCGGGGGTTTGAAGGCCCTGGAAACTGCCATCTAGAACCTGGGAATCATCAGCTAAAAAATCTGAGCTACTCAGCATTACCCGGCTCCCCTCAATAGTTGCTTGATTGTGCCAATTAATTCTTTCGGCTGAAAAGGCTTGACAATATAGGCATCTGCTCCCTGTTTCATGCCCCAATACTTATCAAAGTCCTCGCCTTTGGAGCTACAGATAATGACTGGAACGTTCTGGGTACTCGGATCTGACTTAATTTCCCGACAGACCTCATAGCCATTTTTACGAGGCATGACAATATCGAGAACAACAATATCGGGTTGCAGAGCCTTGACCTGTTCCAGTGCTTCTACCCCGTCAGTCGCCAACGCAACGGTCATCCCCGACTTAGCCAGAAGCTCACTGATCATTTCCCGTTGGGGCGCACTGTCTTCAACAACTAACACGTTACTCATGGAGGTGACTCATGGCATTGCCACTGGAAGGGTGAATGATGATGTTGATACTATCCTGAGCAATAACTTACCATACAAAATTTACTGGGGTTTAGGGTGTTTTCTGGGGACAAATATCCAACTGTCTGTCAGGGGCTAGGGAAGAACCCTAATTGGGAATTAGTTTTATTCCGCTTAATTAGGACTGTGCTATCGACTCATAATCCCACCCTACTCCCCGAAAAATCTCCATCAAGATTGCCGATCTAGCTCAGATGAAGGGATACGTCAGCTCTGAGTCAGGAGCGAGGAAATTTCTAGCTCAAACAGAAACCTAGGGATAAGGTGAAATGTCTCTAGTCTCCCTAGGTTCCTGCTGCTGAGTAGATATTAAGGATAGGTTAGAAAAACAGGAAACTGAAACTTAAATATGAATTCCACATTCAGTTTTGCCTAGTCCCCGCCAACGCCCGGCCCGCTCATCTTCGCCCTCACCCACCGGAGTTGTCAGGGGTTCGTCGCCAATACTGGCATAGCCTTGATCGTGGAGTGGATTATACATCATTCCATGCTCTGCCACGTAGATCCATGATTGTTTGCGTGTCCAGGCCGCCAAGGGGTTAATTTTATAGCGGCCCAGCTTATCTAGTTCCACATAGGGCATTTCGGCCCGGGTTACAGCCTGATCGCGACGGCGGCCAGTAATCCAAGCCGTTGTCCCCAGCTCTAATAACCCCCGCTCTAAGGGTTCAATTTTGGTCAGATGATGAAACTTGACCACATCGGTATCCCAGAGGGATTCACCAAATTTTTGGGCAAATTCCGTCCGATCATTGACTCCCCGAATTTGATAAACCTGTAGGTCTAGCTTGTAGTGAGACTCTGCTTTTTTAACGAGTTCTAGGGTTTCGGGGAAATGATGGAGGGTTTCGAGGAATAGAACCGGGATTGGGGCGGCGGGCTGAAGTTGGCGATAGAGCAGATCTGTAATCACCAAGTCATCGACATTAAAGGCACTTGTCTGTACCAGTCCGGTGGGAAATTGGGCGAGGGCCCAGGCCAAAATTTGAGCCGGATGCTGACCATCTAGCTCTTGGTTAACGTGGTCTAGATCGAGGGAGGGGCTGAGGACTGCGGTCATGGCTTAATCTTCTACTGTAACAAAGTGGAACAACCGAAATGTTCTGGCGGAAAATCCGTTTTAAACCTGTATTGTCAATCTTAAAACAGCGCGCCCCCCCGCGAGAACGAACTGAGAAGTTGGACAAGGAACTGTAGCAGAAAGAAAGCAATGATAGGGGAAAAGTCCAGGCCACCGATGGGGGGGATTAAGCTCCGAAAAATATTTAAATAGGGGTCGGTTAATTGAGCCAGGATCGAAAAGACCGGATTCCCCCAGTCCACATTCGGAAACCAAGTTAAAAGGACGCGGACTAGCAGGATAATTAAGTAGATTTGGAGAAAATTACTCAATGCGGTGAGAACTAAGGGGACAACAGAGGCATCATTCATAAATTCATTCACAGATAACGGAACTCCCTAGGGCTAATCAGCAAAATTGAGTGATGGTAGCGAATTTGTCTCCAACGGGGGACTGGCCTAAAGGTCGTTGGATTCTGAAACGGTACTGAGGCGTTGTTGCAGATCATCCACAGCGTCGTTGAGTTGGGCAATTTTAGCTTCTAGTCCCTGACGGGCTGACTCCATGGCGGTTTCATCATTCATCCCTAAGGGTAAACGTCCCCCTGCTGGCGATCTATTGGGCGGCCCTGCTTCTAACTCAGCGAGTTTGTTGGTTAAAAAAACAGCGGCAAAGGCACCCACAATGCTTCCAAATACTGCCCCAGCAATAAACCCACTCCCAAAGCGGTCACTGCGATTTTCCATATCTGCCTGCTACCATTTCCTTTCCCACTCTAGCGGATCTGGTTCAAGTCCCAAAACTACGATCCCCTGCATCTCCCAGGCCTGGGACAATAAACCCCTGTTCATTTAACTCTGGATCAATGGTAGCGGTGTAAACCTGGACTGCTGGGAAATGGGCTCCTAACTTTTGCAAGGCAGGCGGGGCAGCAACAATGGCAATAATTCGGACTAGAGATGGGTCTATACCCCGTTGGGTGAGTTCAGTCATGGTGGTCATAATCGAGCCGCCCGTGGCCAGCATGGGTTCACTAATCAGGAGGCGTGTCCT
The DNA here is from genome assembly GCF_000316685.1 of Synechococcus sp. PCC 6312. Lineage (NCBI taxonomy): Bacteria > Bacillati > Cyanobacteriota > Cyanophyceae > Synechococcales > Synechococcaceae > Synechococcus > Synechococcus sp. PCC 6312. The sequence continues at coordinate 35,096 of NC_019680.1, forward strand.
GGGTTCAAACTGGTCAGGAAACTTATTCAGATAGCAAGATGGTTCTAGGGTTGCTTCATTACGGACAATGCCAATGTGATAGGTCTTGGCGAGGGGAATGACACTTTCAACACCCGTGAGCAGCGATAATCCTGCCCGCAAAATCGGCACTACCACCAACGGGGCTTGGGAGTCAACCACTTTAGCTGCACAGGGAGCCAAGGGGGTTTCAACCATTGTTTCTAGGGTTGGCAGCCAATCTCGCGCCGCTTCATAGGTTAACCAGCGACCTAACTCGGTCATGGCCGTCCGAAACAAAGCGGTCGGCGTTCCGACATCCCGGGCTACGGCTAACCAATGTTGGATGAGAGGATGGGGAGGTACATAGACCCGCAACTGTAACGCCATATCACCAGAGACTCCAAGGCTTTGGCTATCATACCCCGTTGATCGTCTCAGAAATTTTTGCAAAATAGTTGCTACTATTTCTCAACTAAGTTATAGTAATTTTCAGTGTTCTCCTCTCTTGAGGAATCGGCAGGTGGGGTCAGTCGTTGGTGGCAGGCCCCATTTTTTTGCGATTTATGATTGTTTGATTCCTATTGGCAGGGGTCACTCACTGAATATGGCTGAATGGGAATCCTATTTTTTGCCAGTCCTAGAGATCAACTGCTCCAATCCAGTGGAAGTAATTTTCAACTAATTAGGAATTAGACTCAATTAATAGGTTGACTGCCTCCCCTGATATAGGCCCCCCGCCAAACTCTGTAGTTGTCTCAGCTTCGGGCAAAGATGGACTAATTATTAAGACTTGTTGCAATCTTTGGAGAAAGTTGTTACATTGATTTACAAGTTCATCGGGTTTACGTCAGGAGTCAAAACTATGACAGACGCTACTAAGGTTGCCAAGACAGAAGACCGGAATGCTTGGGTATTTGGCTTTACCCCCCAGGCCGAAATTTGGAATGGTCGTTTGGCCATGATTGGATTTGTTGCTGCCCTTGTGACTGAATTACTCACCAAGCAGGGCGTTCTGCATTTCTGGGGTTTACTATAATTCCCTAGATTCTCCTTTGTGTTTCGTGTAAGCACAATTCTCAGCGGTCAAAGTGTAGTCAGGGGTCTAAGTTTTAGGCCTCTTTTTTTTGTCGGTTTTTAAGGCTGGGGGTGACGATTGGAGTCCGCCAGGGCTTTTTGAAGTTCCGCTGGGGTTTTCGGCATCCAGGCCAGTCCCCGTAATTTGCGTAACATTTCCATGGCCTCTTGTCGCGATTGCCCGGAATTTGCCTCATATCGCTGCCAAAAATCTTCCCACCAACCCGGCGGTTCTTGTTTGGGGCCTTGATATTCCGTTGGCCGGCCGGTGCTACCATCCACCACTAAACTGCCGACAAAATCCGCATCCTGATAAACCCGGCTGATTTGGGCATTGATTTGGCGCATATCCTCTGGTGAGACCATGCCATTACTCGTGGCTTTATAAAACTGCACCGTGACACGAATTGGGAAACGGGGGTCGCGCTCGATTGGGAGGTTATCAATTTCTGTATAAGGCCCTTCCACTCGCCCATGGCCAATCACCGCAGCTTCCACATTAGAACCACCCCTACTTGCAGATTCCATCATCGGAGCAGCACTGGGAAAAGCTTGGTTCAGACTGAAATCACGTTGCGGTCGGGGCTGTTGTTTGAGGGGGACTTGAATTAACATCACCATATTCAAACCATCAGCTTCGGCCTGGGCAGAGGTGAGCGGCGTAGTCGGACCGGGAGCGTCAGGGTTACTGCTAAAATCACTGGCTCGTTGTCCGGTTAAGCTAGCCCGCAACCCATTTTTGTTAAAGAATAGGCGTTGGCCCCAGGTCTGTCCAGCTTGAAAACCATCCCGCTTGTTGTCAATAATCGTGGCACTGGTTCCTTCACGGGTGACAAGGATCGTCAGGACAGCCGGATTTTTCTCGTAGGACTGATAGTTAAACAACACCGGATTAAATTCGGCTTTACCACCCTGAGGAATAGGCAGAAAACAGGCCTGGGCACTGACCAACACATGGGTATCGCGGGGAGCTAAGAGGGATTTATTTCGGCCAGGCCAAGATTGGGGCTGGTGGAGATAGTTGCGAAAATTACTGAGCAATTCTTTGAGGCTGACCCGTTTGAGCGTTCTACCTTTTTCATTGCCAACTCGGATATAAAATCGCTCCAGCGGCACATCCCCGGTTTTATCCGTGAAGTTGGGATAGCGGATTACGGGCATCAAGCTCAGTTCATAGCTTTTGGTTGTGGGGTTAAACTGCTGCATTTGAATCGTCATGTCGCTGATGTTGGGGCCAACGGCTGAATTTTGATAGCGGCCCGTATCTTCCCAGGTGACGTTGAGCAGGTTCAGACCGTACTGTTGGGCCAAACGAATCGCTTCGGTATTGTTCAGCATGGCCTGGGTGCGTTCAATAGTCGTGCGGTATTGCTGATATTGATTTGGAGTCATGACCATAGTTGGGGAATCCGGTTGGGGTTGGCTGGGAGGTTTGAGCGTGACCAGGCCCCAAGGTTCGGCGGCAATGGCTGGACTGAGGACAGAAGCATGAGGGCTATTTGCCGCCCATTGGTCAGAAACTTTGAGGGTAATTAGGGAAAGTGTCCAGAGACCCACTAAACTTGCGGGCCAAAGTAAACGGGTCATTGAGGTGCCTCCTAGGGTGATTAAATCGCTCGACAGACGGTTGGTGAGCCTGCCCTTGTTCTTGAAATTGGGGTTGAATGGAGTTCTGAATATTAGATTAGGGGAGGATCAACAAAGGTGCTGCTGAGTTGCCGTTTTGGTAACGTACATTTCCATTGATCACCGCCAACATGGCTGAAATTAAGACAGATGCTTTAGACTAGGACATTAACTACATTTGTGAACTTTAATTTATGAATTTTGCCGTGAGATTCCCCAAATGTAAGGATGATAACTATGTTTGCAACGCCTGAGGGGGCTTGACTCCATGAATGATGTTCTCTCTTTATCTCGTGGTTTGAGTGGTTTGAATAGTGGCTATGAAGTTGTGATTGTCAAACCGCGGGCCTTGAGCGACACAACCCTAATTGTCCAGGCCTTGCGTGCGGATAAAGCGGTAATCCTTAACTTAGAAGATTTAGAAATTAGTGAAGCCCAACGGATTTCTGATTTTGCAGCCGGGAGTACCTATGCCATTAACGGCCATCAAACTCGCCTCGGAGAAGCAGTCTTTTTATTCACTCCCAATGTGATTGCCATCCAAACCCCCAACTCCCAAGCAGCAACTCCGGCAACTGGTGCGCCAGCCCCCCAACCTGTCAGCTAGTTGGCTCAGGTTCTCCGGCTCCTCCCCTGTGAACAAACTCTGAACCGAAATCATCACCGGTGAAGGACATCAGAGATTATTTATTTCATCCCAACCTGTTTGTCCGGCTGAGTTACCCCTGGCAGGTTCCCACCCATCCTGTCAGGATTTTTTGGCTAAAGAGCGAGAAACGGGGCCTGAATCGCTAACATGGAAATGGTTCCGGCAAATGCGAGTGATTTGAGGAAAAGCGCGTGGGTATCCCAGTTCCAATGTTTTACCCAGTTTTAGGCCAAATTGTGAATGTGGGCCTTGGGCCAGCCGGGATTTTGGGCATTGGCCTGGCCGTGGGTGGAGCCGTTTTATATTTCTTGCGCTCTGTCCGGCCGGAGTTAGCCCGTGATCATGACATATTTTTTGCGGCGGTTTGTTTACTCTGTGGCGGAATTCTTTTTTTCCAGGGTTGGCGACTCGATCCGATTCTCTTTTTTGGTCAGGTTCTCTTAACGGGTTCCGCAGTCTTCTTTGCGATTGAAAGTATTCGCCTCCGCCGGATTGCCACGGAACAGGCCCGCCGGAATACTCCAGTTGTGGATGAAGATCGTCCGGTCAGTCGCACCTATACCTATCGGGCCGAGCTAGAGGAATTGGAACCCTACGAGGAAGACTTACCACCCGTGCGCCGGATTCGAGGCAGTCGTGATGCAAGCCGGGAGCGTTATGACGATGCTTGGGAGGATGATGTAACTCCGGCCGGCCGTTTGCCCTCCCGCCGTGGCAATGCTCCAGAACCTCCGGAACGACCGATTCGCCCAGAGCGTCCACCTACGAACCCTCGCCCAACCCGACCCACCAATCGCCGTCCCAGTCGTCCCACCGTTGAGGATGATTCACCCGTAGATAATTATGGAGAACCCCAGGCCCCGTCCCGTTATGAGGATGCTCCACCCCCGCGCCCCCGGCCAGCCGCCAGTCGTCCCAGTTCTACCCCGGATACTTCAGAACCTCGGAGTCGCAAAGTTGGCCCCCGCCGCCGCCCTCGTCCCCGTCCCGAATTAAATGACGATCAACCGATTGATACGGATTACCAACCCCTAGATCGGCCCAGCTACTCCACGGATTCTGGGGATGTAGATAATTCTGGTAACTTTGATCGCTAAGGCTATTTTTCCCCTGGTTATCTGTCGTTAGCTTGCTCCCCGTGCCAAGGCCAGTCGGACTAATTCATCCACTAAATCAGGAAAGGCGAGCCCACTTTTGAGCCAGAGTTGGGGATACATACTGAGGGCAGTGAATCCGGGCAGGGTATTGACTTCGTTGATAAGGATTTCTCCCGTTGCTTCCAGATAGAAAAAGTCCATCCGGGCTAAGCCTGATGCGCCAATGGCTTTGAAAGCTTTGATTGACATGGCCTGGATTTGCTCGACAACCGCTGGGGGTAAGTTGGCCGGAATCAGGAGATTTGCCCGCCCATCGGTATATTTCGTTTCATAGTCATAAAATTCACTGCTGTAGGTAATTTCGCCAATCACCGAGGCCTGGGGGCGATCATTCCCTAGAACCGCACATTCAACTTCGCGGGCAATCACTCCAGCCTCCACAATAATCCGGGTGTCGTAACTGGCAGCATTGTCGAGGGCGGTGGTGAGTTGGTCGCGATTTTTGACTTTGGTAATCCCCACAGAAGAGCCGAGATTGGCGGGTTTAACGAAGCAAGGATAACCGAGAGTTGACTCAATTTGATCACAGAGATGGCTATACACACACGGATCCGACCAGATTTCACTCCGATTGACTGGCAGATAGGCGACTTGCTCCAGGCCAGCGGCGGCAAATACGGCTTTCATCAGAATTTTATCCATCCCCACCGCAGATGCCGCAACCCCAGAGCCTACCCAAGGTTTTTGCACCAGTTTGAATAGGCCTTGGATCGTGCCGTCTTCCCCGTTGGGGCCGTGGAGGATGGGGAACCAAACATCGATCTCGCTGACTTGGGGGGGGAACTGCCAAAGATTAGGTGTTGTTGTATCGGTTACGGACAGGGGTTGCCCCGTAGCCAGAATCGAAGTTGCGATGTTCGGTGCTGACCAGGCCCCGTTCTTGCCAATGTAAAAGGGAACTAACTCATATTTATCGGTGTTTGGTGGGGTGATGAGTCCTTTGGCAATGGCCTGGGCAGAGATAATTGAAACCTCATGTTCCCCGGAGCGGCCGCCAAAGACTAATCCCACCTTGATCCGACTCATCTCTTGATCCTGTGTGTTTGATTCTTATTCAGCTTATTACATCGGGATGGCCGGATAGATGGCTCTCATGTCCTTACACAGCGGATTCCGGCAAAAATTTCTTGGGTGTGGGGATGATACCAGTTCCGGAACGAGGGGCGTTGGGTGAGGGGTTGGCTGGCAAAACTCTGGCCTTTGAGAACCCGATGGGCCCGGTCAAAATAGGCGGCGGAATAGCCTGGATAGGGGGAGCTACAAAACCCCGGATAGGGATGAAACCAGGTGTCAGTCCATTCCCAAACTTGCCCAAAGCCATAGGAGGATGTTGAGAGGGAACTTGTGTAATGGTCTCTAGGTGTGGCGAGGGGAATTTCAGATCGGGGTGGGGCCTGGAGGACTTGCTGGGCCCGTTCCCATTGGTGTTCTGTTGGGAGTTGTTTACCCATAAAGGCAGCATAGGCGGCGGCTTCATACCAACTCACTCCACAGACTGGATGATCTGAACTCACCGGCCAGGCCCAATACCGGGGTTGATTGATTTGATATTGTTTTCGCCAGGCCCAGCCCTCTGCTGTCCACCATTGTTCGGTTTCATAGCCACCGGATTCGATGAAATATTGAAATTGGCCACGGCTGACGGGCTGTTGATCAATCTGAAATGCGGGGATTTCCTCAGCCAGGCCTGGTTTTTCGTTGTCCAAGAGCAGTAATGAGGGAGCCGAGGGCTTGAGGACACCAGCAGGAATTGTCACCATTGCGGTAATCTGCTTGTTGACAGGGATAACAGTTGTACTTAGAGGATTCGGAGCCTGGAGTGCGAGGATCATTTGAATTGTTTCTCCGTGTTGGGCTTCGTGTTGCAATAACCACCAGGCTAGCCATTCCTGGGCTTGGAAATCCTGCTTCACCCATGCCGTTAATATAGCCGCCCGGATGGTGGCGAGATAGGTGCAAATTTCTTGGAGTGGGGGCAGTTGGGAACGGGCTGTTTTCGGTAAACCACTGGCGGCAAATAGGGCGTTGTAGTCTGGGGGGGTGAGTTGTTCCCGTAATGATTTGGGTAAGAGCCAGAGTCCTTCTGTCCAGCCAATATGTCCTAAATGCCAACCCACAGGGCTAAAGTCAGGATGGGCCTGGTGACAAAAGGCTGCTGGGGAAACGGAGTCAAATAAGCTCAGGCTGGCTTGGCGGAGGGCAAAGAACTGGTCAATGAATGTGTGTCGGCTGAGGGCGGCCTGGGGGTCAGAAATTAGCACAGTGGCAGGGGGCAAGTTGACAGCAGTTGATCTTGATGATTGTTATGGTAATCGGCTGATACTTTGATGGCAGGGTTCTGAGGCGATTCTAAACCACATTAGAAATCACATTCACCACCAGGCCAAAGACCACCGCCACAAAAATAAACGACAATACCGATTGCACCAAGCTAACCGAGCGCATTTCGTAACTAATAATCGAAACATCGGAGGTTTGGTAACACATGGCAATTGTGAAGGAATAGTAGAGAAAATCTCGATAGGACACCAGGTCTTCATGGGGAAAATCTAGCCCCTTGCGGTAGGGAACCCCGGCTGCGTGGGTTCGGACTGATTCCTCAATCTCGTCATAGTAGAGATGGGCATAGTGAATGGCGAAATAGATATGTACCAACAGCCAAGACAGAAAGATGGCCAGGAAGGAGAGGCCCATGTGCAGGTTGGTAATCAAGGGGGGATACTTTTGCGAGTTGTCTAGCATCACGGCCACGCCGACAAACCCTAATAGGGAAAACAGAACAACAACCGTCAGTAAGGCGACATTACTCGGTTCTCCCCCTTGGGCATGGTGATAGGTTTGGGCTGGAGTGGCATTCCAGAGAAATGTTCCCAAAATTGCTAAGTGCAGAAATAACCCCAAGTTAAAGGCCGTCAGGATACGAATTTCCCACCAAGGAGTTTCGATTAGGGCATAGGCGGCAACGGCCAGGCCAAGGGATAGGAGCAACCGGATCAGGGGCTTGGCCAGAATCAGATTGATCTTGCGGTTGGATGATGCGGACATGATTCTTGATCTCCCCTGATAAACCTAGCTAGCACGGCTTAATTCGACTCGATAGCGTTCCTTTTTGGTGACTTGAATCGACCCGATGGTCAGGTGGCCCCGCTGTTTGAGCGTCACTAAGTCCCCAGTTTTCAGGAGATGACTTGGTTGGTTAATCGGCTGCCAGTTGACCCGCACCGCACCGCCATTGATCATCTCTACCATTTTGCTCCGGGACATTCCAAATCCGGCTGAGGCTAAGGCATCTAAGCGCAGTGAAGCTTCCACAGTGGTTAGGGTTTTAATCTGGGGAGGTCTGACCCGAAGTTCCTGCCAGGCCTGGGGTTGGGCATTAACTGGCACTGTACGAACCTGTTTCACCTGGCCCAAGGAGATGTCTAAACCTGGGACGAGAATCACCTGTGCGCCCCGATCTCCAAGGAGGATAATGTCACCAATCTGATCCGTGGGGATGCCTGCCATTATGAGGGCCTGGTGAAAGTCCGTATCCGTGGGCGGGTCAAAGAGAAAGTTCCCGGCAATTGCCCAGAGTTCCAGGCCAATATTGCTTTGGTCTAAGGGGATATCGGTGCGGGCTAAGACCATGCGTTGGCGTTCTGCTTGGGGATAGCCCCCCCAGGCCTGGTAGTGGAGATCCGTTAACTGGTTGAGAGCTGCGATAGCTTCTAGGCGAACGAGGGGGTCGAGAAAATCTGTCACCACCACCTCCCAGGTTTTGAAGGCCTGTTCACTCTGGTTGAGAATTTGCTTCAAGGCCTGGGGAAATTGGGCTTCTTCAAGCAGTTCATGATGGCTGGGCATTAGGGGATCTCCTTGGGCATCCAGGTGGAAAAGTCCTGACAAAACTGATCCAACTGCAACAGGGTAATTCTGGAATCCGCTTGGGCCTGGGTACAGGTGGCCACCGTTGTATAACCCCAAGCCGCCAGAAATAGCTGGACTTGATTTAAGCGGGGTTCCCTTTCTACTGATTGCAGGGCCTCGAGCCGATCTTCGACAAACCAGATGGGCAAGGAAACCCTGTCTTGCAATTTGAGGAGAACCTCGACTTTGGTTTGCTGGCAGTCCTTACCATAAATTCCGAGGGAGGGGCAATTCACCTGGGCCTGGGTGAGTAAATATTCCACAAAGCGAGTTTCTTTCGTGGTAATGATGACTAGGGGTAAAGCCAATTTTTCCCAGGCCTGGAGTTGGGCCACCACCCCCGGATAAAACTGATGTAGCCCCAACCAACCTTGCCAGTCCCGCTTAATCCATTCATCCCGGATGCGATCTAGGGTTTGGCCCAAATGCCGCCAGTTTAAATCTTCCTCAGTCAGGATCCGCTGTTTTATCGTGCTCCAGTTTGACTGAATTTCCCGTAGGCGATACCCCTTAATCAGGCCCCGTAAGACTAGCGGCATTTCCCAACCGTGGGTGACAATCGGGCGTAAGGTTTTGAACTGGGCTTCTAACGCTGGGGGAGGAGTCTTGACGGAGGTGGGCCAAATTTGCCGATAGGCCACCCAACTGGCCTGGAAATACTCCCGTAACCCATCACAGATCACCCCATCAAAGTCAAGGGCAAGAGTTCCGGCCTGGCAATTTACAAGATTAGACATTGCTCAAAAGCGAGGGACTGGGGCGGGAGGATTCGAACCCCCGAATGGCGGGACCAAAACCCGCTGCCTTACCGCTTGGCGACACCCCAACTTGTGCGCTTAAACATCCTAGCAAGTCCCCAGAGATTTCGACAAGGACTGATGGAGATTGTTCTCTACTTCACAACCCCGTTGATCCAGGTTTGATTTGGATTGAGAGGGAACGGATCTTCGGATGACATCTTGTCTTAGGATAAATAAGGCCCGTCCTCACACCCAGCCTCAAACAATCTATGAAGTCCTATCTCGCTGCCGCTGTCCAGATGACCAGTTTGCCGGATCTTGCTAAGAATTTAGCCCAAGCTGAGGAACTGATTGAACTAGCGATCCGGCGCGGGGCTGAGTTGGTGGGACTGCCGGAAAACTTTTCATTTTTGGGAGATGATTCCGTCAAAGTTGCTCAAGCGGCGGAAATTGCCAGTCAAACCGAACAATTTCTACGGCGAATGGCCCAACGGTTTCAAATTACTCTCTTGGGGGGGGGCTATCCAGTCCCGACAGCAACGGGCAAAGTTTATAATACGGCCTTATTAGTTGGCCCCAATGGTCAAGAACTGGCCCGCTACCAAAAAGTCCATTTATTTGACGTAGATTTACCCGATGGCAACATCTATCACGAATCTGGAACAGTCTTAGCGGGTTCAACCCTTCCCCCAGTCTATGCTTCACCCACCTTGGGCAATATTGGCTTATCTGTATGCTATGATGTCCGGTTTCCAGAACTCTATCGAGCCTTAGTCAAAGCCGGAGCGAATGTTCTCTTTGTCCCCGCCGCCTTCACCGCCTTTACGGGGAAAGATCATTGGCAAGTCCTCCTCCAGGCCCGCGCCATTGAAAACACCGCTTATGTCCTGGCCCCGGCCCAAACGGGTCAACATTATGCCCGCCGCCAAACCCATGGCCATGCGATGATTGTGGATCCCTGGGGAACCATTCTGGCTGATGCTGGAGACCGGCCGGGGTTAGCAGTGGCGGCGATTGAACCCTTACGTCTGGAACAAGTTCGCCAACAAATGCCCTGTCTCCAACATCGGGTTTTTTAGAGCCTTTTATTGATTAACCGCTTGGAAGGCAATAACCTGGATGATAATGTAAATCACCGAGATTGCTAAACCACTGCCAAAGGCAATCCAGCTCCAGAGTTTAGCCTTTTCGGAGGCTGCAATTGCGCCTGTGCGATCCCCGGCAGCCAGTTTGGTGTTGACTTGGGAAGCATAGACAATGGCCACAATGCCAAAGGGAATACAGCAGCAAACAGTGGATAAAATTGCAGGGACTAAGTAGTTGGGGACGGATTGATCGGCGGTCATAAAAATTCCTTCAGTTGAACTTACCGGATTCCCATTGGGTATATCGCCACAGCAGCAATAGGAATTCGCCTCTCAATGTACTCCAGAGATAGGCGTAGTCTGAAAAATGCAGCGAAATTTAACCTTATGGCTGGATCAATTGAAAAGCCCGCTCTAACTTATTCATCCTGATGGGGAAAGTTGCCGGGAGGGGAGAGGGGCATCACATCGGGGTGAGCCATGCGGCCGGGCAGGGGTTGGCGATTTTGTTGCAGGCCTTGAATCACTTCCCCTAAGGCTAATCCCTCGGGTAAACGGGGCCGGACTTCTCTCACCTTATGCCAAACGGAGCGCGACATCATCAGCGTATTGCCCGTTCGACTCGCCCCAACCTGTTCAAAAAAGGCCTCCCGCTCTGGTTGGTAATCGGTAGAAGTCAAATACAGGGGACTCGTGGGCCAGGCCTGGGTGAGACGAGAAATTTGCGAAAGCAACTCCGGATAAAGCCAGGTATAGGCCGGATGCACCGTGATCTGGGCCTGGTGGGCGTGATTGCCGTGGCGGGCGAGTTCGACAGCATAATACCCAATGGCGGCTTTGCGTTGCGGTTCAAAAACATAGCCTTGCTGGGTTTGAGTGGTTCCCCAGAGGTTTTGCAGACTACTGGCTAAAAACTGCCCTATCCCCGCTCTGAAGTCGCAAATATGCCGATCAAAGACTTGTCGAACTAGGGCTGGCATGGCCGCTGTATCCAGTTGGCAGAGCAGGGCCGCATCGGCATTAGTGGCGGGGAGAAGATTGGGCAAATCCGGTTCATGGGTGGCGAGGCTGGCTAACTGCTCCGGGGTGATTGTCCAGTAGGTGAGTTGGGCTAGGGGTTGAAAACCGTTATGGCGATACAGGCCCAGGCCATCACTGTCACTAGCACTCACCTCCAACAACCAGGTGCGAGCTTCCCAAACCTTGGTAAAGCAATGGCGTAATAGCTGTGTCCCAATCTCTTGATTGCCGAATTCTGTCCCACCGGCCTGGGCCACTAACTGATCCACCTGCCAGGTTGTCCGATTTTTGTTAAATGGGGACACCTGAATGGCCCCCAAGACCTGATCCCCTTTTTCTGCGACATAAACCCGCAATGGTTGGGGGAGGTGATGGGGCATAAAACTAATCAGTTTTAGGGGGGCGTACCAATGCTGTAAAAACTGGCGATCTCGATTCAGGCCTGGGAGCGTTGTCTGGGCCTGGGCGAACATTTCCAGGACAGTATCGAGGTCGCGATAGGCCAAGGGACGTAAATTGATTTCAGCGGATAGAGACATCTGGCGTAACACTGCTCCTGGCCATCACTACCCACTATCTTAAAGGGAATTTTTCAGCACTAGACAAATCCCCCTCCCGCCCACCTCAGTTGCCACCAGGCCAATGATACTGATCTTGTAAAACATACTCATAACGACTATGATTAAGTTGAAAATGATGAAATCACTGCTCGTCATATCTCGTCATAATTAGGAGTCTTGAGATCATGCGAATTCTAGATATTCCCCTCACTGCAATCCGCCGCCCGCTCCTGCGCCAAAATGATTCTGACAAGGTCGCAGCCTTAATGCAGTCCATTGCAGATATTGGCCAACAGGAGCCAATTGATGTCCTAGAAGTTGATGGGCAATATTATGGATTTTCCGGCTGCCATCGCTATGAGGCCTGTCAACGTTTGGGGCAATCCACCATTCGCTGTAAAGTAAGGCGAGCTTCGCCAGCGATCTTGAAGTTACATCTGGCTTAAGCGTTCTAAATCCTCAGAGTTGCTGTCCCAGGCCTGGGCGCGGTAGATTACCTATAAGGATTCGGTTCGGCAAACTCTGACTCAACAGGTCAATTCCCCATGCCTCGCTCTCAGCGTAACGATAATTTCATTGACAAAACCTTTACAGTCATGGCGGATATCCTTCTTAAGGTTCTGCCGACTAACCGCCAATCGAAGGCTGCCTTCGCCTACTACCGCGATGGGATGTCCGCCCAAGGGGATGGTGAATATGCTGAGGCCCTGGAAAACTATGAAGAAGCCCTCAAGCTAGAGCAGGATCCCTACGACCGGAGTTTTATTCTCTATAATGTTGGGCTGATCCATGCCAGTAATGGGGATCACAATAAAGCCCTTGACTATTATCACCAGGCTTTGGATTTAAACCCCCGGATGCCCCAGGCCCTGAACAATGTGGCGGTGATTCTCCACTACTTAGGAACCCAGTCCGAAGAAGCTGAAGATTTGGAAACCGCTGAGCAATACTATGATAAAGCAGCTGAATATTGGAAACGGGCCATTCAACAGGCTCCCAACAACTATATCGAAGCGCAAAATTGGCTGAAAACCACGGGCCGCTCCACTGCTGATGTGTTTTTCTAGGGTTGAGGCAAGATTGTCATGCTAACGGATGCAGATGTGAAAAAAGTCGCCCACTTGGCCCGCTTGGACTTGGCCGACTCCGAAATTGCCACCCTGACGACCCAACTCAGTGCCATCCTTGACTATGTCCAACAACTGGATGAACTAGAGGTCAGCAACATTGCTCCCACCACCCGGGCCATTGAAGTGAGTAATGTGACCCGCGTTGATCAACTCAATCCTTTCCCTAACCGGCCTGGCCTGTTGGCAATTGCTCCAGAAGCTGAAGATGAATTTTTTCGGGTTCCCAAAATCCTTGCCGATGCCGAATAGCAAGCTGGAGGCCGATCACCGGATCAACGGCTCAATCCCCCCCAGGGATCAGGAGGGATTACGAATCGGGCCATTGTAGTCAATCGTAATCTGGGAGCCATCCAAGGCAACTGTAATCACACTTTCAATGGTCGGTTGAGCATTGGGGCTCCCACCTAAGAAGCTAAATGTCACGGTTCCGTTATCATTCAACACATATTTGGCCCGATCTAAGCTAAACATGGACATATCCGGCCGATAGACCGATAACCCACCATTGGCTTTAACGCCGGCTTGCCGGGCCAGATTCATCGCCCGTTGGATGTTGCGAATTTCCTCACCAATACTATTGCTCGTTCTATTGGGATTAGTTGTCTGGGGCCTGGGGGATTTGATCGGCCCGTTATAATCAAGATTCACTTCTCGCCCATCACCACTCACCGTCACAATGGATTCCAAGGAGAAGGGTTGATCGGGTTTGCCCCCTAAAAAGGTAAAGGTGAAGCTCCCATCAGAATTGAGCACAAAGGGGGATTGGGTGGCGATTCCAGACATTGCAGGTTCAGCCCGGTATTGACTGAGGCCGCCATTCGCTCGTTCCGCGGCCTGCCGTGCGAGGTTCATGGCCCGCTGCAAAAGCGGATTATCTACCCCAAATTGTCCTGTGCCAGCCGGCTGAGAATTTGCGCTGATCGGACTGATCACAGGGACAGCAGTCGCCACCAATAAGATTAAACCAAGCAGGGAAATTTTAATGGGCATTGAGTTAATCTCCTTACAAACAATCATCACAGCCCTGATTATTCTGACCGATACCAGACCTATAGGCTACACCAGTTTATCTAGACTCTTCCCAGTCGTAGGAGCGCAAAACCCAGTAAATTGGGGCTATATCTCTACGGGAACCTTATCCAGGCCCAGATCAGGACGGCCATACCCTCCAGGCCTGGGGCATAACTAGGATCGTGACCATAAAATGGGGACATTTTGTTCCAAATCATCGGTGGTCAGGTTTTAACTTAAGCGATAGTCCAAGGCCCAGCGAGCGAGTTCAGTCCGATTCGTTAGCCCTGTTTTACCCAACATATTGCTGACGTGACTTTCCACAGTGCGTTGACTCACAACCAGTTGGCTAGCAATATCCTTATTGGCTAATCCCTGGGCCACTAAACGCAGCACCTTTATTTCTGTGGGTGTCAGTTCAATTCCTTCCGGTAAGGGCAAGGGGCCAGGAGTCTCAAAACTTGCTGTTTGGAGTTGTTTAACCCGTTCTGATTGCTTCAAGGAGGCTTCGATTTGGGCCACTAATTCCTCAGGCTCAAAGGGCTTGACCATATAAACATCAGCCCCTGTATTTAAGCCCATGACCCGATCTTCCGTTTGCCCTTTTGCTGACAAAAACAAGACCGGTAGCCATTTAATGTTTTCCTGTTCCCGGATGTGACGGACAAAATGATAACCATCCATTTCTGGCATCATCACATCACAAATAATCATGTCCGGGGTTTCATGTTTTAACACCTGTAAGGCTTCCCGCCCTTGAGCCGCCGTCAGTACCCGATAGCCCTTCAGTTCCAAATAATCTTGAACTAACAGAACTAAGTTGGGATCGTCATCGACTAATAAAAGGGTTTTACAGGCCAGGCCTGGGGAGGAATCCATGGCTAATCCAAACAAATTATCTTGAGTTTATTCTAGGGCCTGGTTTTCTAAAGTAGGAGCCACAAAAAATCCCAGAGTTGCCGTCTCAGGTGATTGCCGTTGCGCCAGAGTGGGGACAGACTCTCGAATCCGAGCCACTAACTGTACTGTTGTTGCATCATAAATCTGGGTCAGAATTTTTGGATAGAGACCAATTCCAATAATAGGCACTAACAAACAGGCAATGATAAAGATCTCACGCGGCTCAGCGTCCACCAGTTCTTCATGGTTGACCAGTTCCTTGTTTTCTGGGCCATAAAAAATCTCCCGGAGCATTGAGAGCAAGTAAATCGGGGTCAAAATCACGCCCACCGCCGCCAAGAGAACCACCACAATCCGAAAGGTCAGACTATAGGCATCGCTCGTAGCAAAACCGACAAACACCATTAATTCCGCCACAAAGCCACTCATCCCCGGCAACGCTAAAGACGCCAGGGAACAAGCCGTAAACATGGCAAAAATCTTGGACATCTTTTGGCCAACACCGCCCATTTCTTCCAAGATCAAGGTATGGGTTCGGTCATAGGTTGCGCCCACCAAGAAGAACAAGCTCGCCCCAATCAAGCCATGGGAGACCATTTGTAAAACTGCCCCACTCATCCCCAAACTTGTAAAGGAGCCAATCCCAATCAGAACAAAGCCCATGTGGGAAATCGAAGAATAGGCAATCTTGCGTTTGAGATTCCGTTGAGCATAGGAAGTCAAGGCCGCATAGACAATATTGACAACTCCAAGGATGATCAACACTGGCGCAAATTTAGCATGGGCTCCTGGCAACATTTCCACGTTCATCCGGATCAGGGCATAGCCCCCCATTTTCAGCAGAATCCCCGCTAAGAGCATATGGACTGGGGCTGTGGCTTCACCGTGGGCATCCGGCAACCAAGTATGGAGTGGTACAATCGGTAATTTCACCCCATAGGCAACCAGGAACCCGGTATAGACCAACAATTGAAAGCCTAGGCCATAATCCTTCAGAGATAAGGTGTGCATATCAAAGGTGGTTGTATCCCCATAGAAAGCCATGGCAAAGGCGGCCACCAGGATAAACAGAGAACTGAGGGCTGTATAAAGAATAAATTTGGTTGCTGCGTATTGCCGTTTTTTACCGCCCCAAATCGCCAAAAGCAGATAGACCGGAATCAGTTCTAATTCCCAGGCCAGGAAGAAGACCAACATATCCTGCACAGCAAAAACTGCAATTTGACCGCCATACATAGCCAGGATAATGAAATAAAACAGCCGCGGCTTAAAGGTCACAGGCCAGGCTGCCAGAGTTGCCAACGTGGTGACAAATCCAGTCAACAGCACCAAGGGCATCGAAATTCCATCTACTCCCACGGACCAGCGCAAGCCAATTTCTGGAATCCAATCGTAGGCTTCGACCATCTGGAGGCCCGTACCATTGAGATCGTATTGGGTGGTAAAGGCATAGATGATCAAGACAAAATCAATCAGGCCAATTACCAAGGCATACCAGCGAATCGGTCGCCCTTTGCCATCGGGGTCAGGAATAAACGGAATCGCTGCTGAAGCCAGAAGCGGAAATAGGATGATGGTAGTCAACCAGGGGAAGTCAGTCATAACAAAAATCCAAAGCTCCTTGGCAATCTGACTCTAGACGCGGCTCAAAGGTAATGCTGCATCAATAAATTAGAAGTAATTTTCAAAAAAGGCAGGGGGTTGCAGAAAAATTTAATAATTCCTCAAAACGGGAAGGAGAAAATGACAAATCCCAGCACCGCTAGGAAAATAATCAAGGCATAGAACTGGGCCCGCCCATTTTCAAAGTATTTCAAGCCCTCGCCGGTAATCATCGTGACAAATCCGGTTAAGTTAACCACCCCATCGACGACGTTGTAATCCACCTCCAAGACTTGGCGGGCGATGCGACGAACTCCATTCACAAAGACGGCATTGTAAAGCTCATCAAAATACCATTTGTGTAAGGAGAACTCATAGAGGGGGCGAATTTTCTCAGCAATGGCAGCGGGTCTAATTTTCCCTTGCAGATACATCAATGAAGCCACCGTGATCCCAATTAGGGCAATCCCCACCGAAGCCCCACCCAAAACATAAAATTCGGTCAAATCTTCAACGACCAAGGATTCAATGATTTCCCCTGGGGCATGGATAAACCCTTCAAAATAGTTATGGAAAGGGGTTCCCACCAGGCCAACTAAAAGCGAGGGGATCGCTAAAACTGCCAGAGGCAAGGTCATTGTCCAAGGGGATTCATGGGGTTTACCGCCACCATGACCATGGGCAGAATCATGCTCCAACTCTTTCGGATCCATCGCACCCGGCCCAAAGGCAATCCCACGAAACTCGCCTTCAAAGGTCATGAAGTACATCCGGAACATATAAAAAGCAGTCACACCCGCCGTCAGCCAGGTCAGCACCCACATGGCCGGATTAGCTGCAAATACCGCCCCGAGAATTTCGTCTTTAGACCAAAACCCAGCAAAGGGCGGAATCCCAGAAATCGCGAGACAGCCAATCAAAAACGTGGCGGAGGTAATCGGCATATATTTCCGTAAGCCCCCCATCACCCGCATATCCTGTGCTAAGGCCGGATCATGACCGACAGCCGCTTCCATGCCGTGAATCACCGAACCGGAACCCAAGAACAACATCGCTTTGAAATAGGCGTGGGTCATCAGGTGAAATAGGCCAGCGCTATAGGCTCCCACACCCATCCCCATGACCATATAACCGAGTTGGGAAATTGTGGAGTAGGCCAGGCCCTTTTTAATGTCGTTTTGAGTTAGGGCAATGGAAGCACCCAAGAACGCCGTAAATGCCCCCGTCCAAGAAATTAGTGTCATCACCGAAGGAATTTCTTCAAACACGGGGAACATCCGCGCAATCAGAAAGACACCCGCCGCCACCATCGTTGCTGCATGGATCAATGCCGAAATGGGTGTGGGGCCTTCCATTGCATCCGGGAGCCAGACATGGAGGGGAAATTGGGCAGATTTAGCCACGGGCCCAAGGAACACCAGAATTGCCAATAATGCGGCTACGGCTGGATTTAAGACACCGGAACTGGTCAATTCCTCCAATCGCTCGCCAATCACGCCAAAGTCAAAACTGCCCGTGGCCCAGAATAATCCGAGAATTCCGAGTAACAGGCCAAAATCTCCGACTCGGTTGGTGACAAAGGCTTTTTGAGCAGCTTCGGCGGCACTTTTACGGTCATACCAGAAACCCACCAGGAGGTAGGAACACATCCCCACCAGTTCCCAGAAGATATAAATCTGAACCAGATTCGGGCTAATCACCAGGCCCAGCATGGAGGAGCTAAACAAACTCAAGTAGGCATAAAACCGGACATACCCTGGATCGTGGGCCATGTAGCCATCGGTGTAGATCATCACCAGCAGGGCCACGGTCGTCACCACCACCAGCATCAACGCCGTCAAGTGATCAATCGTGTAGCCCATGGAGAGGTGAAAGGTTCCAGCCGCCGCCCAATCAATTAACTGTTCATAGGGAGCATGGCCCTGGAGTTGGCTGACAAAGATCGCAATGGAGTAGGTCATCGCCACCCCCAAGAGGGCAATGATCACCGCTGCATTGAGTTGACGCAACTTGTTCACGGTTTGATTAAAAGAAATCAGCCCCACGCCCACAAGCATCGCCCCCACCAGAGGCAAGACGGGAATCAACCAGGCGTATTCGTAAAGCGGTTCCATGCCAGCAACCTAATGATTATTCTTGGAATGTCGTAAATAAGCACGACCGCTAACATTGTGGCATATCCCACCCCGTAGTCTGTCGGTCAAGCCAGCTACATTTGGGTGTGAAAAGATAAGAATTAGCAGAAAATTATTTTCTTTTTAGATTTATGAATGTCAATACCGCCTGGTCTGTTGGGGCATCAATTCAGGAGCGGCTCTGATGTTTGATAACACCTGTAAATTCTTAGCTGAGACCTTCCCAGAGGATTTTGCGGTCTGGCTCCTGGGAGAATTGATCTGCTTTGGTAATCTCAGTCCTGGGGAACTTTCCTTAGAACCAATCCATGCTGACTCCTTGATTTTATTAGATTCTCCCGACTTGATTTTGCACCTTGAATTTCAAACTCAACCTGACCCCTTAATTCCTTTTCGGATGGCTGATTATCGTTTGCGGGTCTATCGCCGTTTTCCGAGGAAACAAATGCGGCAGGTGGTGACTTATCTTTTATCCTCGAATTCTGGCCTGGTGCAGCAAACCACCTTTGAAATTTCGGGAATGCGCCATGAGTTTTCCGTCATTCGCCTTTGGGAGCAGCCAACCCCAACATTTTTAGGCCGGATTGGGTTACTTCCCCTCGCCGTCTTAAGCCAAACAGCCAATCCCCAGCAGGTACTTCAATCCGTATCTGAGACTTTAGGCGCGATTGCTGATCAGCGTACCCAAAGTAACATTACGGCTTCCACGGCAATTTTGGCAGGTTTATTATTAGAGGAGACAGTGATCCAAAACATCTTACGGAGAGAGATTATGAAGGAATCATCTGTGTACCAGGTCTGGCGGCAAGAATTTATCCAAGAAGGGCGGGAAGAAGGACGAGTTGAGGGAGAAAAACTCTTAATTCAGCGGCTGTTAGCCAAAAAAATTGGCGATTTACCTGGGACATTCCAAAGTCAAGTCAATCGTTTGTCGCTGCCGCAATTAGAAAAACTGGGTGAGGCCCTTTTAACATTTGAAACCGTGGCGGATCTGCAAGCTTGGCTAAAGACAATTCAAGCTTAAGTGGCCTGGTAGCGTCATGGTTGGCTGCGTTGGGCAATCCGTAATTTAGCAGAGCGGGCGCGGGGGTTTGTGGCGATCTCCTCTGGACTGGGAATGATTGGCTTTTTGGTGATCACCTGTAATAGTGGAGATTCCCGAAAGGCATATTTGACGATGCGATCCTCCAAGCTATGAAAACTAATGATCGCCATGCATCCGCTCGGTTCTAGCCATTGAGGGGCGAGATCAAGAAAGGTCTTAAGAACATCCAACTCCCGATTGACTGCAATTCGTAAAGCTTGAAAGACACGGGTAGCCGGATGAATGCGCTGTGATCCGCGGTTGGGCACGGCCTGGGCGACAAGATTTGCCAGCTGGGTTGTGGTTCTGAGTGGACGTTGGGCAGTGATGCGGCGGGCGATGCGGCGGGAAAATCGCTCCTCCCCAAGTTCGTAGAATAAATTGGCCAGGTCTGTTTCACTGAGGTTATTGACTAAATCGGCGGCGGTGGTGGCTTGATTTGGGTTCATGCGCATATCCAGGGGAGCCTCATAGCGAAAACTAAACCCGCGCTCGGCCTGGTCAAATTGAGGCGAACTGACCCCGAGATCGGCAAAAATTCCGGCAAACTTCAGATCGCCAGGCCGGAAGTCACTAAAATTTCCATGCCAAAAATTTACTTGCTGTTGATAGGGACTCAAGCGGGCCTGGGCTGCTGTGATGGCGTTGGGGTCTTGGTCAATGGCTGTAATTTTGATATCGGGATAAGCCTCTAGAAGTAACAGGCTATGGCCGCCCCCGCCGACTGTGGCATCTAAATAGTGGGACTGGGGTTTGGGCATCAAGGCGGTTAAAAGGGCTTGGGCCAGAACTGGTTGATGGTCAAAGTCAGACGTGGGCGGTGGGTCAGTCATCACATTTTTTGCATGGGGTGCGAGGCCTGGGCGTAGTTAAGGCTATGAGCTAGTACTGTATCCCGAATCCTGAGGGGGTAACTCAATCGCTCAATCTGAGAAAATTCTCGATTATTTTTCTTTTCTATTTGGCTGGAGTGAGAAACCGTGAGTGAAATGTCCCCCCTATCTTTAGCCCCTACCGCCCCTGATCCGACCCTGCTCCAGGCCTGGCAACAGGATATTGAAATCCGGGATCAACTGGTCAAACAACTCTCAGAAGAAATGTATCGGTTGATGGTGGCCAAACCAGAGCTATTTCTGCAATTCTACCAGGCCCGCCAAGAAGCCAAGCAAGTCCAATTACTGACCGAGGAAACCCTCCAACAACTGACGGAATTGCAACAACAGGCCTTAGCCCTAGGGGATCAAATTACCTTTTACCAATCCCAAATTGAAGACCGCGATCAAGAAATTCAGCAGCGGGATCAGGAAATTCAGCGGCTCCAAGGCTCTCTCCACGAATTTAACGAGCGCAATCAAATGCTGGAGAAAGTCATCCAGGAAATGCCGGAGGTCTACCGCCAGAAGTTCTCTCAACGCCTAGAGCAAGTCAAGACCAAAATGGAGAGCCTGCAATGGGAAAACCAACGCCTCCAGGCCCAAGTCCGGCAACTGCAAAACCAAACTGCCAATACCCAGCGCAATGGTCTAAATTTGGATTTACCGGGCATTCCTGGCTTGAGACCGGGCCGGTTAGTGCCTAGTTTGGGCTAGTCATGGTCAATTTGCCAAACAATCTATCACCACTGCCTCAGATTCAGTTAGTCGTTAATCCGGTAGCTGGGTTAGCGGATGCCGCCCTAGAAATTACCAGTCAACAAGCTGAAGCCTTAGTTGTGCCGGTCTTAGTTGCTCAGGGTCTAGATGTGGTTGTCAGGTGTTTAGACGATCCAGAACTAGAGAAAATTGTTGAGACTAAGGGGCAAATATATCCATTGACCTTGGCCTGGAATTGGGGTAATGCCCAAGTGGCCGAACTATTTGAGCAATGTCGGCAGCCTCGGCAAATCCAAAAAGTCGTAGCAGAAAAAGGATTTTTAACCGGGCCTGGGAATTATTGGTTACCTGTAGCTCTAACTGAAAAAGGCCTACTCTATGGCGAACTTATTGGTCAGGGTCAGGATGGGCACTATCTACAACCCATCCATGTGGAGGATAAAATCCGCCAACCCCTTTATTACCTCAGCCAATACCTGTTTAAACAATTGCACGTCCCCTTGCGAGGCTGTTGTTTTTTGCAAGTTGGCTGGATTCAGGGGGAGCTTTGTTTCGATCGACTTTGGCCGTTTCCCATTCAACCGGCCCTGGCCAGCTTAGGGGTACAGTCTCCTGATCTCTTTTATGCTCACTATCTTTGCTGCCAGGGTTTGCCTCTTAAAGATTTACGGATTAAGGGCCAGGCTCCCTATGGTGAGTTGGCCGACCTGAGTTGAACGTTGTGGATAGCTTAGGAGTGGGGTTCACCAAAGAGGATGACTGAGCAGGGTAATTCCTTCACGACTTGGGTGGTAATATCACTCACCGCCAACCCCCCGGTTGTTCGCCGCCGAATTGAGCGCATTAAGACTAAATCCCGACTAGCGGCCTGGCCAAGAATGGCACTAGCAATATCGGATTCAGCCACGGTTTGAATATCAATACAGACGGGGCGGCTATCCGGTGGCAAAATCCGGGCTAATTCTGCCTCAAACTGGGTCATCTGTTCACTGGGAATACCGGGTAAACAAACATGGAGGAGGGTGACATCGGCTTGACTGGCGGCAGCTAAGGCCTGGGCAAAGCCAACGATTCTCAGGGTTGGGGCCGTGAGGTCTCGGACTGGAACAAGGATGGATTGGATATTCTCCGGTTCATCTAAAAGACGAGTAATGGCCACAGGACAATGGGCTGACCAAAGAATGCTATCAATGACGGTGCCAAACAGCCGTGCTCGCAGACCAGTTTTTTCCGACCAACCAACAATAATTAAGTTGCTATTTTCCTCCCGACTCAGACGGGTAATTCCCAGGGGAACATCATCATCAATCCGTAACTGTGGCTCTAGGGGAACAGCGTAGGCTTGGCCAATTTCCACAGCCCGCCGTAAGAGTTTTTGGCCCCGTTGCAAGCTGGTTTCCAGGCCTGGATCATCCATGTGCACAGCCGCCCGGGTAACCACTAATGGGACAACTCGCCCCTGTTCATGGCGGGCTAACAACGCCGCTAGTTGGATTAAGGAGCGTTCTGTTTGGGGGTTCTGGACTGGGACAATTACCGTGAAAGGGGCAGAGTCATCTGTCTCCCCCTCTAAACCAGCTGTATCCCGCCACAGTTCATCAACCGTATCAGTTTCTGGTTGTGGCACAGGGATACGACTGGCGACCCGGGAAGTAATCAATGGCCCCAAAATTGAAGTCACAACCATCAAGACAATCACACTATTCAAAATATCCTGGGTCAAAATTCCCTGTTGATAACCCACTAGGGTTGCAGCTAAGGTGGCCGCCACTTGGGGTAAGGACAATGACCACATACTGAGCATTTCTACCCGGCTGTACCGATAAATCACGCTTGCCAACCAGGCCGCGACGAATTTACTGCCAATTAAACCACCCACAATGGCCAGGGTTAGGCCCCAAGAACTGAGGGTTTTTAGAAAAGCGGGGAGGTCAATCAGTAAGCCCATATCAATGAAAAAGAAGGGAATAAACAGCACCCCGCCGACAAACTCCACCTTCTCCTTAACTGGACTTTCCCCAATCACATCATTAACGGCCAGGCCAGCCAAAAACGCCCCGACAATTTGCTCAATCCCAATCACTTGGGCCCCGACCGAAGCCACAAACAGAGCTAAGAGGACAAATAAGAATTGGTTTCCCTCATTATCTCCTGAGCGTCTAAAAAACTCTTTCCCGACCCGATCAATGCCCCAAAGGACCGCCACCGAATAGACTGCTAAGGCCACCAGTAGCAGCATTAAGCTCCAAGCCGTAAAGTTTCCGGCCGCAATCCCCACGCAAATGGCTAAAACTAACAGGGCTGCTGTATCCGTAAAAATGGTGGCCCCAATCGTGACGGTAATGGCTTCGTTTTGAACAACCCCCAACCGACTGACAATTGGATAAGCCAAAAGGGTATGGGAGGCAAATAAGGAGCCAATCAACAGGGCCCCATTCCAGCCAAACCCAAACCAGCGTCCGACCACCATCCCGGTCATTAAGGGGACAATAAAGGTCAAAAAGCCAAAGCCCATGGAGCGATTGCGGGTTTTCCGAAATTGGCTCAGATCAATCTCCAGGCCCGCCACAAACATTAAATAGATTTTGCCCACCCCTGAGAGCAGCACCATGGTTTCAGTCTTGTGATTAAGAAACTGGAGACCACTGGGGCCGAGGATAATGCCCGCTAAGAGTAACCCCACCAGGCCAGGTAACTTGATCCGCTCAAAAATCGGGGGAATCGAGAGGCTCACAGCAATGAGAATTGTAAAAATAAAAACCGGATTATCGAGTAGCACAAGTCCCCCCAGAACCAATTGCCCCAGGCCTGAGTATAGCCAAGGAACGGAAAATCCTAACATTCCAAGTCTGCCCTGATCCAATCCTGATACTGACTTAAGATTCAGACCAGGCCAAATCTGCCGGGAAGAATGGTTCTAAACGTTCCTCCCAACTATAGGGGCAGGTCTGGGGCAGGGTATTGAGAGGCAAACCCGTTTCAATGGCCGCATCTCGACGAGCAATCCGATAAATTTTCGTTCATTGTTCTCCACTCTGGCATCAAATCAAACTTGGGGTATTGCCAAGGTAATAGTCCAGATTTGCGCGCTCTCATCAATCAAATGGGCTAATTCAAGTTAATTAGTCCAAGCAACCAAAACTACTGGAGATTCGATTTGGGCGGATTGATGGATACCCTTGGATTGCCTAGGGCGGTTAAGGTGCAGTGGGTTGTAAACAGAATCTGATAGTCGTCTAATAGTCCCAAAAACTTGGCCTGGTCAAAGCTGCGGGGATCACTGCGGGCCCCATCCCGATCCACGTCTTTGTGACTGACAATCCGATCCGGTTGAACTCTTGTGCGGGCTACCAACCAGGCCAAGGAGCGATATTGGGCATCCGTATAACCACTGTGATAATCCCTCTCATTCATCCCATCGGCTGGGGTTTCTAGGGAAATGTGATAGGCAAAATTATTAACAGAGGAGGGGACTTTGGTGCTACTGAGTACCGACTCACCATTGAACTCGGAATTACCCGCTCCATAGGCCCTAGCTTCGGGAGGAACGACATAAACCACTGTCCCATCCAAGGCAATCATCGTGTGGTAGCTCACTTGGTCAGCATCGCGGGGATTGTAGGCCTGGAAGATACTCAAGGCACTGTCAATGCTTCCCACCGTTTCATGGAGGACAATCAACAGGGGATTGTTCACTGGCTTACCCTGAATGTCTTGGCTCAGCCTTGGGCCATAATTACTTGGGTCCGCTTTTTTCCAGATTTCTTTGGGGTGATATTTGGGCAGTTGTCGAGCTAGTTCTTGAGGATGGGGAATCTGAGTTCTTTGAGCTATCGGTGAGTCACAGGCCAGGCCGGGTTTAATCAACCCCGTATTCACCGCCGGGACATACTGATTCATCACCGCAGCAACTTCGGCCTGGAGTTGGGCTTGGTGTTGAGCGTGGGCTTTTTCGGCCAGTTCTCGCTGTCCTTGGAGGAGGATGACAATAGCCATCATTGCTAAGAAGAAACTGATACTCCAGAGCATTTGTTTTTTGATCATCGTCGTCTAACCGGATTGCAACTCACACCTTAAGTAACCAGTAAACCTAACTTTGACGGCCAGGCCTGTGTGGTAGCAGACAGTTTGCCCAATTGGTTCTAACCGATGTTGCCCCTAAATGCAAGGAATTTCCCTGGCTAGAATCAGCCGCCGTAAGCTTCTAGAAAATCACCTAAAGTTAAGTAATGTGACACACCTTTAATCTATCTCCCCTCCAAGGCAATTTTGTGCAAGAAGATTTTCGACTCATTATTGATCTCGTGACAGTTTTAGGGATTGCGGCCATCGGCGGCCTCCTCGCAGCCCTGCTGAAACAACCGACCCTTTTGGGTTATTTAATTGGGGGCATGATTGTCGGCCCGGCTGGCCTGGGTTGGATTAAGGAAGTCGTCCAAGTCGAAACCCTGGCCCAATTTGGGGTGGCTTTTTTACTGTTTACCTTGGGGGTCAGCTTCTCCCTGAGTGAAATCAAGAAAGTCCAGGGCATTAGCTTAGGGGGTGGCATCCTCCAAATCCTCCTCACTATTTTGGTTACGACTGGCATTTCCCTCTGGGTGGGCTGGGTTAATTCTCCCCAGGAGGGTGTTTTTCTCGGGGCAATTTTATCTCTCTCCTCAACGGCCGTGGTTTTGCGGAGTTTGATGGACAGCAATAGCACCAATACCCCGCCCGGTCAGGTCATGTTAGGCATTCTGGTGGTGCAGGATCTGGCGGTAGGTCTGATGTTGGCGGTATTACCAGCTTTGGATAAACCCCCAGAGGAATTGGGGATTGCCTTGGCCTGGGCCTTAGTCCAAATTGCCCTAATTGCTGGGGGAGCCGTAATTGCCGGGATCTGGCTCATTCCCCCCTTATTGCGGTTGTTGGCGCGCACAGAGAGCCGGGAATTATTCTTGCTTGGAGTTGTCGCTCTCTGCCTCGGCATTGCCCTACTGACGGATCGCTTGGGACTATCGATTGAAATTGGGGCCTTCATTGCGGGGCTGATGATCTCGGAGGTGGAGTATGCGGATCAGACCCTTTCCTATGTGGAGCCGTTACGGGATATTTTTGCCACCCTCTTTTTTGCCGCCATTGGGATGTTGATTGATCCGGTCTTTCTCTGGAATCATTTGGAGTTGATCCTTGGCCTAGTGGCCTTGGTGATTATTGGCAAGTTTTGTATTATCACCCCCATCGTCAAGCTGTTTGGCTATTCCTGGAAAACGGCCTTGATTACGGGCATCGGCCTGACCCAAATTGGGGAATTTTCCTTTGTCCTGGCCAGTGAAGGACAATCCCTGGGCCTGGTGTCGCGGCAAGTGTATCTCCTGATCCTCGGCACAACGGCGGTGACATTAATTGTGACTCCCTTCCTCTTGAAAGCGGTTCCCTTGGTGATGGCGATGCCTTGGTTCCAGGCCTGGTTTCAGAATGATGATCGGGTGATTGAAATTGGCGAAACCGAATTACCGCAACAAAACCATTTAATTGTCTGTGGCTATGGGCGAGTCGGGCAAAGCATTGTGCAACTGTTACGGGAACAGAATTATCCCGTCTTGGTGATTGATCAAAGTGAAGAGGCCATCCAGAAACTCCGTCAGACGGATATTCCCTATCTTTATGGCAACGCGTCTAGCTCGACCGTATTAGAAAAAGCGGGTGTATCCCAGGCCTTGGGGATGGCTATCGCTCTTTCCGACAGTATGAGTACCCGGTTGTGCCTCAAACGGGGATTAGAATTTGCCCCAGAATTAGATGTGATTGTCCGGGCGAATCAAGACAAAGACATTGAATTGCTCTACCAACTGGGGGCGCGGGAAGTGGTGCAGCCGGAATTTGAAGCCAGCCTGGAACTTGCGGCCCATTTGTTGTTTAGCTTGGGCCTATCTGAGCCAAAAATTCAGCGGCAAGTCCAAAATATTCGCAACCGCCACTACCAAGATTTACGGGGAGAACGCTCGGCAATGTTGGTCTCCCGAGAACTCCGCCAGGCCGCTCGAGATTTAAATAGCCAATGGCAGACTTTAGCCGATAATTCTCCTATCTTGGGCATGAGCCTCAAGGATATTGAACTGCGGCAATTGACGGGGGCGACCTTGCTAGCGGTGATGCGAGCCGATGGCACAGAAATTGACTACCCAGGTGGGGAAACAGAACTCCAGGCCGGTGATCGCTTGTTGATTACAGGGCAACCCACTGAAATTAAAGCGGCTCAGGCCCTCTTTAGTGAACCGGCCCCATTTCCCAGTCCAATTCTCAGCAGTGGCAGTGGCAACGGGGATGTCATCGCCAATTTGTGGCTGATGTTACCGCCGGACAGTGCCGGAATTAATTGTCCCCTCGCGGAAGTGGGTTTACCGGAGGGAATCATTGTCCAAGCCCTGCGCCGGGATGGGGTGTTTTCGATGTTGCCCACCGCCGAGACCATTTTGCAAGGGGGAGATCGTTTGTTACTCCGCGGGCTGGTGAATGACTTGACCCTAGCTGGGGATATACTCACTGCCCGGTCTGTGCTGCTGACATCAGCCCAATTGGAAGCAGTTTAACCGGACAAAAATTAAATTGGAAAGTATTGCGGCTCGATTCCAGGGCCAATCAGGAGAAGAGAGTTTTCTTTCATCAGTTCCCACTTCTCTTGGGGGGTAAAGGGTTCCGAGGCAATTTGTACCCCCCCTGGATTTTGCCAATAGAGAGTTGGGATGGGTTCAGGATTACCGCAGCGGGCGGCGAGGAGATAGTTACCATCGGTGACAACCATATTTAAGGCCACTCGAACCCCATTGGCTTCGGCTAGTTCTAGGACGATGCGGAGGGTTTGGCGGAGGGCCATAATTGGGGAAAGCTGGGGATTCGAGACCATTTCACTGCAAAACAGGGCAAACAGATGTTCAGAATCTGTCGTTCCCTCAATCAGGGCATAGGACAAGTCGTTGAGGCGATTGCGAATGGGGCGATAGAGGCTTTGCCGGAAGTTTTCAATAAAACCGTTATGAATACCTAACCAGCGGCCCCAGCGAAAGGGTTGGGAATTACTCAGTTGTAACGCTTGCCCAGGGGTGGCACTTCTCACACTGGCCAGAACACAGCCGGACTCAACAAAGCGGGCTAAATGCTCTGTGAAATTGAGATCACTCCAAATCGGGAGAACTTGCCGATACAAAAACGGTTCTACGGCCTGGCGGGGATGATACCAACCGACTCCAAAGCCATCGGCATTCAGTAAGCCTACGGTCATCTCACGGGGTAAGTAGCTTTGGACTAGGAGAGAATGCTCTGGGATTAATATTAAATGTTCAAGACTGCGAACCGGCCCCAAATAGGCTAAGAGACGACACATAGCAGGCAAAACTCCAGAGGGACTAGTTTAATTATGGGGGCTACCCTTCAACACGGCTCAATTCCGACTCACCCGAGCAAGACTCCGCATCATTGGGGGATAGGCTGGCCGGGAGTTAATTTAAGTCATTCAAAGATAATGCTGATCACTATACTAAAGGTCTCATCGTTGCAGCCGGCCCAATTAAGAAGGCAGTGGATAGATGGACTCTCTGTTTGGGATGTCATTCTGCTGACTAGAGCCTGGAATCCGCTGACTGTTAGGTTAGAGAAAGTTAACTGGGTTGATCCATGCGCTGATCTACCGGAATAGATACCTGCTTTAATTGCACTCCTTCGAGATTTTAATCCTATGCCCCTGATTGCCCCCCCTTCACTGCCCGCCCGTAAGTCCATTGATGCCAATATCTGGTTAGCCCTTGCAGGGGGCCTGGTGGGGACGGTTATTATTTATGCGCTCCTGATCCCGTTTCAGACTAGTTATATTGGGCAATTGCTGTTTAATCGGGGTTGGACTCAGCCCGTGGTGATTTTGTTTGCCCTCTTAGTGGCGATTTTTACCCTCCTCAAGTGGATGCGAGTCCTAGTGGAGGCGCGGGCCCTGAAGCAGGCCTGGATTCCCGGAAATTTTCCCATTCAATCCCCGACCGATGATCAACTTTGGGACTTTCAACAAACCCTGAGTAAACGCCGGGCGGTTTTGCCGATTCGTTGTGCCCGGATTTTGGGGGCTTATATGCAGGGGCAAACCCGAGAAGCTGCCGCAGAGATGGCCTTGGATGATGGGGCAGTGGCTAGTGCAGCATCGGAGAGTTCTTATACCTTGCCGCGAGTTTTGGTATGGGCGATTCCGCTGCTGGGGTTTATCGGTACTGTAGTCGGGATTAGCCAGGCCGTGGATGGATTTTCTCGCTTTCTCCAGGCCGCCCAAGAGGTGGATCAAATTAAAGAAGGGATTGGCAGTGTCACCACTGGGTTAGCTGTAGCCTTTGATACAACCCTGTTGGCTCTGGTGCTGAGTGTCTTGGTGATGATTCCCCTGGTGATGGTGGAGCGGCTGGAGTCCCAGTTATTGCTGAATATGGACAGTTACATCAATGACTTTGTTTTGGGGCGCATTAGCGGGACTGCGGCGGAAACAGCCGGCCCCAGTTTGGGGGTAGAGGAGTTACGGCAAACGGTGCAAGAGGTTTTACGGGAAGAGTTACCTGGCCTGGAGGAAAAAATTGTCCCCCTGCCCGAAAAACTAGAAACCGTCTTAAATCAGTTTGGCCGACTTTCCCAGGCCTTGGCCAATGACCGCAAGCAATTTTTAGCCACCTTAACGGAAAACCAGCAAACCCAGGCCCAAGCCCTAGAGCAACTGTTAGCTCAATTTCATCATCAAGGGGCATTATTCCTGGAGACGATGCAGCAGGGACAGGTGGAAGCTTCCAGTAAAATCACCAGTCAAGCCGCTGAAGTGGCCCAAGTTCTCGATCAAACCAATCAAATTTTGCAGCAGCGATTGGAGGTGATTACTTCCCTGGATGGGGCCTTAAAAACCCTAGCGGATACGGGGAGTTTACAGGGGGTCTTAAAGGAGTTAGAACTAACCCTGATCCAATTGCAACCGACCTTGCAGCAGCTTTCTCAACCTCGCCGTGTCACCCTCGTTGAACAGGCCTGGGATAACAACAAATCCTAAGCCTTAGCATTGCTTAATAATGCGCGATCTCTCTACCTGAAACCTCACCGAAGGTCTTGATGAATTATGCCCCGCCGCCATCACGCTCCTGAACTGGATCTCTTTCCATTCCTCTCTGTCTTGGCCTGTACCATTGGCACGCTGATTCTGATGGTGGTGGTGATCAGTACCAGCAGTCTTCAAAAAGACCGGAGTAATGTCCAAATTTTGGCCCGAGAAACCGCCCAAGGTGAAAAAACGCCCCGTTATGTTGAATGTCTGGCCAGAGGAGTCTTGATTCATCCCCAAAGAACCCTGGTTCCCACAGCCCAACTGGATAGCCCCACCGCTGCGTTTACTAAACTCGTCAATCAGATCAAAAGTCGTCCATCGGAATATATTATCGTTGCGGTTCGCCCCGATGGTTTTGACTGCTTTGAAAAAGCGCGGGCCGTTGTGGAGCAAGCTGGGGTGGCCATTGGTTTTGAACCCTTTAATGCGGATTGGAAACTCTGTTTGAAGCAACCCTGTCAATGATGTCTGCCCTCCCTGCGACCCCTCCCAGGATTCAAGTCCTTGCCCCCCAAGTGACCCAACTAATGGCGGCTGGGGAAGTCATGGATGATTGGGGAGCCGTGGTGCGGGAATTAATTGAAAATGCCCTCGATGCCCAGGCCCAGCGGATTCAACTCCATTTAGATGTATCCGGCCAGTCCCTTGAGATGACGGATAACGGTTGGGGGATGAGTTGGGCTGATCTCCAAGTCTGTTGTTTGCCCCATAGCACCAGTAAAGCTCCTGCCGATCAGGGTTTGCCCGCTGTTCAGACTCTAGGATTTCGGGGTGAGGCTCTCCATAGCTTGGTACAGGTGGGTGAGGTAACCATTGCCAGTCGGGTCAATCCCCAGGAGCCAGGCTGGTGCGTTGTTTATAGCAGTCAGGGACAGGTAGAGCAGATTGAGACCATTGCTATGGCCCCTGGGACAAAAATCACAGTCAAAAATCTCTTCCAGGCCTGGCCCCATCGTCAGCATCCCCCCAACTTACGAGACCTGCAACGGATCATTTATCAAGCCGCCCTTTGCCATCCCCAGGTGACTTGGCAGGTTCATAATGGCCCGCGGGCCTGGTTCCAGTTGAGTCCTGGTCAAACTGCTCAGGATATTCTTCTCCAAATTTTCCCCCACCTCCATCCCGGCGATCTCCAGGCCTGGCAGTCCCCCCAATTAGAGTTAGCCATGGGCAGACCGGATCGGTATCATCGGCGGCGGCCAGATTGGGTCTTGTTAGCGGTGAATGGACGCTGTGTTCAATTAAAAGGGGATTTGGGCCAAGAACTCCAACAAACCTTACTCCAGGCCTGGCAGCAGACTCTCCCGCGCCATCGTTTTCCCCTCTGTTTTGCCCATTTTCAGATCCCTAGTGAACAAGTGGATTGGCATTGTCATCCAGGGAAGCAGGAACTCTATGTGGCTCATCCCCAGGCCTGGCAAAATATTTTGAAAACGGCCCTGAGGGAACTCAACCAGATCACCCCTAGCCCAGACACAACCCTGCTTACCTCTAGCTTAGGCATTCAGATTGGCCGGGCCGCCGAAACAGAAGGGGTCTATGGTCGGGGAATCACCCTCCTGAACCAAGCCAATCCCGCCGCCAGTCCGCCAGAACTAAAAGTATTAGCTCAAGTGCATCAAACCTATATTTTGGTCGAGCATCCCACGGGGCTGTGGTTGGTAGAGCAGCACATTGCCCATGAACGAGTCTTATATGAACAACTCCGGGCCGATTGGGTATTGGTGGAATTAGAGTCGCCGATCCAACTTGAGCGTTTGACCCCGCCCCAGATTGAGCAGTTAACCCAGCTACGGCTGCCTCCAGAACCCTTTGGCCCCTCCCTCTGGTTGATTCGCCAAGTCCCGAAAATGCTTCAGGATCGCCCAGACTTGGCCGCCGCGCTTTGGGAATTGAGTTTAACTCACCAGTTTGAAACGGCCCTCGTGGCTACGGCCTGTCGGAGTGCGATTCGCAATGGGACTCCCCTGGGCCTGGGAGAAATGCAAACCTTGATTGACCAATGGCAACGAACGGAACAACCCCAAACTTGCCCCCACGGCCGCCCCATTTGTTTACGGCTAGAAGAATCGTCCTTAGCGAGGTTTTTTCGCCGCCATTGGGTCATTGGCAAAAGTCATGGGATTTAGGCAGCCTATTTTCTGGATATTACAACCCTTCAACTCCCTCGGCATCACTGTAAACCTCAATCCCCAAAGCTTCCGCCACTGGCCTGTCCCGCGGATACCCTATCGGTGAGATGACAATTTTTTGGGTGACAGGACGTTGATGATGGTTGCCGACTAGGGAGATACTTTTTTGAATGCACTGACTGGGTTCAAGGGGGTTAATCCTCCAATGGTTGGTTTGGGGCAGGAATCCAGGGCAGCCAAGACTGATATTGTTGTAGTTTAATGGAAATATCTCAATTCCTGAGGGGCAATTTGGGATTATTCCCAGCCCTGGCCTGGATAACAGTTTTTAAGTTGACGATTCATTGCGGATCGATGTAAATAATTCTTGGTGTGCTGAGTTGTGAAATTCTCCTTTCGACAGAAGCTGCTCATTTACATTGCCGCCCCGATTGCTCTCCTTTACATTGGCATTTGGACTTACACGGTCATCACCTTATCTCGGGATGATAAGCGACAAATTGAAGAGCAAATGAAAGAGTTAGTTACAACCTATGCCAATCAAGTAGATGGGAATCTTAAGGAACTAGAAGAAATTAACCAAACAATTGTCAATGCTCTAGAGTCGTTTCCAAGTTTGTCTGAAGCGCAACTCTATGATTACCTAACCCGAAATGTCAAGCTCAATCCGTTAATATATGGTTCAGCTATTGCCTATCAACCCTATGGATTTCGTCCCAATCAACGGCTTTTTGCTCCCTATGTCTTTGATAATGGGCAAATTCAAAAAGTCAACATTGCTCAGATTTATGATTATACCCGTCCAGACTATCAATGGTTTCATCAGGCAATCAGCACAGGTAAACCGGCCTGGTCAGAACCCTATCTAGGACAGGCGGGTAAAGTGTTGATGGTGAGCTATTCTGCCCCTTTCGCGATTAATGGTAAGGTGCGCGGGGTTTCTACTCTTGATGTTCCCTTAGAAACGTTAAGTGACCGCATCCAAATTGAGGCTTTGAAGAAACGAGACTTTTTCATCTTGGATCGACGAGGAGTAGTCATTTTTCACAACAAGACAGAGTTTATTGATCAAAATGCTTTTGACATTGCTAAACAACTAAATCGCCCAGATATTAAGGCCTTGGTTGAGGCAATGGTAGCTGGTGAATCGGGTCAAGTCCGAATGCCACGGTGGTCAGATAATGAGCAGCAGTGGGTTTTTTACTCTCCGATTCGGCGTACTGGCTGGAGCTTGGCCATTCGGATTAATGAACGTGAAGCCTTAGCCTATGTCCATGAGCAAACGTTAAAGGGGATTCTCTATTTAATTGTCTCCTTGGGGTTAATTGTTTCCCTAACTTGGTTGGTAACGAATCGCTTGACCATGCCTCTGCGGAAGTTAGACGGAGCGGCGCGGGACATTGCCCAGGGAAATTTGGATGTAGTTGTTGAGATTGATAGTCATGATGAAATCGGCAACTTGGCCCGGACATTTTCCGATATGGCGGGTCAACTCAAAGAATCTTTTGGGGAGTTACAAAAATTTAATCAAAGCTTAGAAGCCCTTGTAGTTGAGCGCACCCAGGCCCTAAAAGTTGCCAATACTGAACTGATGCAAAAAGAAGCCCTACTCCAGAAACAGAGCGAAGTCATTCCGCGCTTGAATAATTCTCCGGCACTCCAACAGGGTAACTTGGGAATTCTGTTACGCTCTGTCACCCAGGCTGCGGGGGAAACCCTGAACCTGAAACGGGCCGCAATTTGGCAGTTTACGGATACAGGCTTGGTTTGCGTGGATCTGTATCGAGAGGGAGAACGGCGACATCGCTCAGATCTAGAGTGGAGTTGGGCTAAATATCCCCAGTTTTTGAGCTTGTTACAACAGGGCTTGACCTTTATTTCCAGCCATTTGACTACAGATGCTCGCTTAGTGGAATTGATGAGTTACTTTGAGGCCTATGATATTCAGGCCATTCTCTATATGCCAGTTTGCTTCAGTAACAAAGTAGTGGGTTTTTTGGGGGTGGAGGCGGTTGGGGAAGTCCGGGATTGGCTGATTGAAGAACGTAACTTTATTCGTAACTTAACGGATATGGTTTCCCTGGGGATTGCGGCGCGAGATCGGGTCCAGGCCGAGCTTGAATTGGTCAAAGCCAAAGAAGCTGCTGAAGCGGCCAACCAGGCCAAAAGTATTTTTCTGGCCAATATGAGTCATGAATTACGCACGCCCCTGAATGCCATTTTGGGGTTTAGTCAATTACTTTTACGGGATGCGAGCCTAACCCATAAACAACAACAAACCCTGGGGACGATTAACCGCAGTGGTGAGCATCTCTTGGGCTTGATTAATGATGTGCTAGATATGGCCAAAATTGAAGCCGGTCGCACGGTTCTGCAATTGGAAGCCGTTGATTTAGGCCATTTACTGCAAACGGTTCAGGATATGTTGCAAGTGCGGGCATCGGCCAAGCAGATTTACCTGAAGTTTGAGATTGACCCAGATTTACCCCCGGCGGTGGAGGCAGACCCCGGCAAACTCCGGCAAGTCCTAGTGAATTTGTTAGGGAATGCCATTAAGTTTACCCAACGGGGAGGCGTGACCCTAACGGTGACCCAGGCCGAGCCGATGACCTCCCCAGACTTACGTCAAGATGTTCCCGGAACTCCCGTCACCTTCACAATTGCAGATACGGGCATTGGGATGGGGCCTGAGGAGCTGCAGATTCTCTTTCAACCCTTTGTCCAAACCGACAGTAGTAAAAAAGTCAGTGAAGGAACCGGCCTGGGATTGGCCATTAGCCGTCAGTTTATCCAGTTAATGGGGGGGGATATTCAGGTACAGAGCCTCAAAGGACAAGGGAGTACCTTCACCTTTACCATTCCCCTGAAGCGGTTACAGCCTCAGCGTTCTCAAACATCGCCTCAGCATATTACCCATCTGGCTGCTGGTCAACGTCTCTACAGGATTTTAGCGGTGGATGATAAAGCTGAAAACCGGGAATTACTCTGCCAGTTGTTACGCCCCCTTGGTTTTGAGGTAATGACGGCCAATGATGGTCAAGAGGCGATTGACGTTTGGGATCGGGAAAATCCTGATTTAATTCTGATGGATATTAAGATGCCCGTCATGGATGGGGAAACGGCCACCCGGAATATTCGGGCACGGCTGGGGGAGGAGCGAGGATCGGGAACTAAAATTATTGCCTTAACCGCTAGTGTCTTTGAGTCGGAGCGCCAGGCCCTTGCGGATGCGGGTTGTGACGACTTTATGGTGAAGCCCTTTAACAATGACTATCTTTTAGAACGGATTAAGGTGCACTTGGGCTGTGAGTATGTCTATGCTGATGCGGCCCCGCCCCGGCTCACCCCCGTGACTGTAGTTGCTGACTTAACTCCAGCGGCGTTGCAGGTCATGCCCCAGGCCTGGATTGCTAACCTCGCTGCGGCGGCGAAGAAACTTAATGCTAAACAAGTCAAAGAATTAATTGCCGCCATTCCCGCTGAACAAGCCAGCTTAAAGGAGAGTTTAGAGGGCCTGCTGCAACGGTTACGGTTTGATGAATTAGTCAAGCTTTGTGTTCATTCGGCAGAAGTTAACTGAACCTAGGAAGACCCCATATTGCGTTAGTCATTTAGGGCTCTTATTGGGACAAGTCAGAAAAGGCTTGATGGGCGCAGTCTTTTTAAGATTTCTACTCTCTCAGAACAGTCTGCGTAACGCAATAGTCAGAGAGCTATCCTCACGCCAGGCGAGCATTTGCGGATGGATGTTCCCCCGCCTACCAGGCCAGGTTCAAGTCTGGAAGACGATTTTTCAGGCTAAAGGGTTCATCAATCACGGGCTGGGTGATGTTTAATTCCTGTCGCCATTGGGGTATGGGTTTTGACCAGCCCTCTTCCCAGCGTTGGGCAATAAGCGGTTTTGCCTCTAGGGCCATGGCCATTCCCCGGGCGATTTGGGTCGTCACTCCTGCAAGGCGATCGGGTTGGCGTTTTAGGCCGAGTCCCATGCCAGCAACCTGTAAAACGACACACATGGGATAGCCAATTTGGACGGCTTGAATGGCCAGCACGCCTAATTCTCCTCCAGTGGGGCCAAAGCCAGTGACGACATGGATAATATCGTGGGTTTTCCGCAGCCGCATGATTAACCAGTCTTCATCGGTCTGGATGTCAGTTTTTCGATAAAAATTGGGATCATAGCCCAAAGTCAGTAAAACGGTGGCGTAGGTATGTCCAAGGGTTCCAGCAGGGAGCGTGGCTAAAGCTGACAGGTCAATGTCTGGGCCAATAAATCGTTCTGTCATCATGGCCTGGGCTTCGGGAATTGCCCGCACCCGGTCTAAACAAACCCGCAGTTGTTCAGAGCCACGAAAATTATCCTCAATATCGAAAACATCGTCCGTATTTGCCCCCATAGACTTGAGCAGGTCTGACACGGCCTGGAAGTTGCGTAGGGTACGGGCTAATTCTTCAAAACGTTTGATCATGGCTGCTTTCCCTTAAATTTCAGTGTAGATGGGATGCTTCTAATTGGTATTGACGACTATCTCCATCAAGAATGGTGCTGCCAAGTTAAGCCAACCACCATATCGTTGTAGTCTAGATCACCGCCTCCGAAAAGGTCTTCAAAGCCCCAGAGAGTTTGTCCCAACCGCCGGATATGGGCTACTCCATCGGGATTTGCCGCCTCAAAAGAGAAGAAGGTGTGAATGAAGCCGGTGGAGGCATTACTGGGATTTGACCCTAAAAATTCGCCCAGACTACCATTGGTGATTAGGGCCATCCCATAGAGGAAGCCAGTGGGGAGGGTAACGGATTGCCCTTGACTTGTAAAGATGGTTGGCACAGTGGGTAATAGTTTGCCTGTCAGGGGGTCTTGAATCCGTTCCATCACAGCTTGGGTATAGGTCGTATCTCCCGGTTGGAGATCAATGATGCCATCCCCAGTAGTATCTAGCCCCCCCGTTAAGCTATCCACCTTGAATAAGGCCAGCGTATTGTTGTAGGCCCCGCCCCGTGCGATTTCAACCTGTGCCGTGATGGTTTGTCCGGGTTGGCCTGGGGTGACAAGGACGGGGGTGCCCACCTCAAATTGGGTGTTTGACCAGCGGAGATCAAAATAGCCTCGACTATCGGCTTCAGCCTCAAAAGCAGGGTCACTGGTAGAGAGTTGAGTTTGCCCATTTTGGCTCAGGAACATCCCATAATGCTGATTTCCGGTGAGGGCCGTTGCTTGGAATGCCCCATTGGCCTGGAACTCAGATTGAACAAGGAGTTGAGGATCTTCTAATGCAGCATGGGCAGTGTTGGCGGTCAGGGCATTCAAGTTGCTCGCCGATGCATTTTGGAAAATAGTTTGTTGGCGGGCCTGGGCGGCGGCCCCATATCCCGGATTGCTGGGGAGTAAATGACCAATCCGCCCTTGAGCATCATCCACCTGAAACAGGCCAAACCGATAAGCCCCTTGGGCTGTGACATTATGGAATTGGAGTGCCCCATCGCTGGCGGTCGGAATATAGAAAATACCGGGATTAACTTGTATGGGGCCAGGGGTGACTTGGCCCGGAGCATTGAAGCCTGCAACGACTCCATTAACAACCCCATCACTATCGCCACGCCCCCCATCAACGAGGTGAATTTTGAGGGTATCAACCAAGTTGTCACCAGTTGTATCAAGAAACTCTACGCCCGTATGGCCATCGTAGAGAAACTCCTCATATTTTTTGACCCTAGGGTTGAAGCGGAAATAACTATTGAGGCTGCTTAATCCATTGACAGCGGAGGTGACCGTTGTTTTCCCATTGGGCGTGGAGACATTAAAGTTGAGTTCAGCAAAGGGGAGGCCACCCATCCGACTTAAGCCCTGCTCCAGGCCAACGGGATTCATGCCTAAATTCCGCAGTTGTGTACCGGGTGCATTTGTGAAGCTGAGGGAACGGTTACTCAGGAGTGCGGCGGCTGTGCTGGTTAAAGGCACTAACCCAAGGTGTACCTGCCGTTGCCGAGGGCCGAACTCCTGGTCATCCTTGAGGGCAATCACAACCTCCTTAACGGCCTCATGAGGCGCAAAAACAACATAGCCAGCTTGGGCATCATAGTGAACTCCGGCCTGGGCAGAATTATTGAGCGTGCGATAACGGGCGGCGGCGGATTGGGCTAAATTGCCACTGCGGGTGATGGTAAAGATGAGAGCCTGCCCATTTTCTGCGATAACGGGACTGTTAACCGCAAATTGGGTGGCCTGGTTGGTTGAGCCAGTAGAGGTGAGTGTTGGGGCGACCAGATGGGGATTGTTACTAACCCCGGTTAGGGTGGTTGGGGGAACAGGGCCAGGGCTGTTGGTACTTGATGCTGTAAAGCTAATGTTGCCACTGGGAATCATGGTATTAATCCAGGCCTGGGCCACTCCAGCTTGATAGACGGCGTAGGTTTGACCGTTGGCATATTGGGTTCCATTGGCGGTGAGGTCGGGGCTGAGATTGATGGTGTCGCTGTTGTCCCCATTGATGGTCAAAATCTTGGTTGGGGAAAGTTGGAGAATTGTGGCTTGATTCAGCGTGAAAAGATTGCTGCCATAGTTGCGAATATCAATCGTTTCAATATTTTTAATGCGACTGCCGGGAGCTAAGGCGGTTAAATCCCAGGCCTGGGCGTTGTAGCCATAGAGAGCCAATGTATCAGTGCCACTGCCGCCATTCACCCGCCGGAAATTTGGATCTTGCACTTGCAGCCAATCATTGCCAGTTGCGCCCAGTAAAACATCCAGGCCCCCCTTACCTAAAAGCACATCATTCCCGGCCTGGCCCATTAAGACATCGCCAGTTGCAGTGCCTTCCAATGTGTCATCGCCAATGCTGCCATATTGATTGACGCTGGCGGTAAAGTCCCCCCCAAACAAGACATAACTCAGGCTATCCCCAGGCGCACCGATGGCAATATCGTCAAAGCCATCCCCATTCACATCCCCGCCACCACTCACGGATTGTCCCGCGTTGGAGTTAGCATCCCCAACAATTTGGAACCCAGCTAGGCTGACTAAAGAATTAACGGTTATGCTTGCCCCTGTGCCGTCCCCCCCTTGGCTATAGTCAAAACTGAGGGTATTGATACTGGTAAAACCGGCCCCTGGATTGGTGACTTGTACCCCAGTAATTGCCCCGCCTGTGACTGTCGCTTGAATAATTGCCGCCTCGGTACTGCTTGGACTGGCCACCACAATACTGAAGGTTCCAGAGCCATTACTGAGATAGCCGGAGCCAGCCGCCGTGAGAGAAATTGCCCCAATCTTGCCATCGGTAATTGTGCCGCCACTGGTACTAACAGGTTGTAACTCATCGAGGTTAATACTGCTCAAGTTGGTCAGGTTGCTGGCCCCAAAGACTACATAGCTAATCCCCGCATTTTGGCCATTCGTACTGTTGCTGTAGTTGGGGTTGCCAATCAGAATGTCATCAAAGCCATCCCCATTCACATCCCCAGCCGTAGAAAAGGTAATGTCTGCGGTTAAGTTTGCCCCCGTCAATAGAACTTGGGATGAAGAGAAACCAGTGGCAGCCCCAAACCAAAGATAGGCGGCTCCGGGTGTCCCAGTTTGGTTCGGGAACAATGGGGCATAAATGACGACATCACCAAACCCATCCCCATTCACATCCCCCACTGGCGCAAGATTATTTCCTAAGGCCGTTGGATACACAATCTGTTGTGAAGCAGTCGTGACGATACTAGTATCCGATGTGTTGTTGTTGGTTGCAGCCGGACTGACAAGATTTAACTCATTGTCAAACAGATAAAGACTGGGAATTCCCCAACCATAGATATTGTCAACTTGATTAGGAACCGTCCAATTCACCCCATCAGTGGAGGAGGCTAGAAACAGATCGTTATTGGCATTTTGTCCACCCACCCAGGACGCATAGAGAACTTTATCATCAATATTGACCAGGGATAAACCGTAATTCGTCAGCGCGTTATTTTCACTGGAAAGATTACTGATGAACTGTACGGGTGTCCAAGCATTGGTAGCAGAATCAAACGTGGTGTAAAAGACCCCCTGGCCCCCCTCTCCAACGTAATAGGCATAGAGGGTATTTTGGAAAACGACTAAGCTGGGAACACTTTCTTGTTGCCAAATTGCGGCATCGGGAATCCCTTGGGGAGTTGTCCAATTAATGCCATCGGTTGACTGGGAAAAGAAGAGGGAATTGCCTTGATCGTTACCAACTCCTTGCCAAATCGCAAAAAGGGTATTGTTATATTCAACTAAATCAATTCCCCCCCCCAGGCCATTGGATGGATTCAGGTCGTTATTCGTTAAGTTGGTGTAACCGAGTTGTCCCCATTGGCCATTGCCTTGATATTGGGAGTAGTAGATAGCAGTACTGTTTGCCCCATTGCCGCTGTAATACCAATAGGCATAAAGCTGATTGTTAAACTCCACCAGGCCTGGGACGGCATCGGTTTGAAAATTGTTGGGGAATAAGTTACCTGAGTTCCAATTTTGTGGATCCTTAGTAGTGGAAAAGGCTAATTGATTATTTTGATTCACCCAAATCGTCACAACTTCCCCATTAAAAACCACCGTACTCAGGCCTGTATTGCCCAAAGTACCTCTGATCGGATCGTTGAAATTAGCATTGATATTGTTTGTACTTTCACCAGACCAGTTGAGATCATTGGCCGCAGGAGTATTAACAATCGGTGTGCTTGGATAGGTTGTTACGGGCAAAGGGGTGTTGGTGCTGACTTGAGTGGCCAGGTTAGGATTACCCAAAAGCAGATACACTCCCCCAGCCGACTGATTCAACGCGGGATTACCGAGAACCAGATCCTCAAACCCATCCCCGTTAATATCTCCGGCAGATTTCACACTAGTGTTTTGGGGCAAGTTCAAGGCCTGGAAATTTAGTGTTCCTGTAACATTACCAAAGCCAATGTAGAGTTGGTTATAGTTTGTGCTATCCGGGGTAGTGGGCTGAAAACCAACAATTACATCAGCAAAGCCATCCCCATTTAAGTCGCCAGCAGGCGTACCAAAATTCAAGGGCGTAGGTGTGGTATTGGGTAGGGGATTAACCGTGAGTTGAGTTTTAGTACCTAAGTCAGCATTTCCCAAAAGGAGATAGGCATTATTATTGTTATCAATGCCACCTAAATCTTTGAGGCCATCCCCGTTCACATCTCCCAGACCAAAGACATCTTGGAAGCCTCCATTAGCCAGGGTTAAAGTTAAGTCACTGGTTCCCAAAGATTCATCCAGTAATGCTTCTGTTCCCTTGCCAAAAATCACCAAGCTGGCATTCTCTCCCCCTGCTAAGACATCAGCAAAGCCATCCCCATTGATGTCGCCTAAAAGCCGTGCGGGACTCCCAGAAACATTACCTAAGACTGGAAAAGCCGTATTGGTGACATAGATAGAGGTATCTGTCCCCGTATAACCTACATAAAGCTGATCATTCAGGGTTGTAACGGCTGGAGCCAGGTTAGAGAATTGGTTAGGAATAACAATGGCATTACGCCAATCCAGGCCATTGGGAGAGGTATTAACGTAAAACGCCCCTTGACCATCTGTATAGGTGAGATAGAGTTGCTTACTATCGGCGGTTAATCCAACTCCCTGCGTTGCTCCCAGACCAATATTAGTGTTCCCGTTGTAGTCCCAGATTAAGTTACCTAGGTCTGTGGGGTTGTTGACATCAAGCGTGGCAGTTCCTAACCCATAGACACCCGTTGATGGAGACCCTAGAGTTCCTTCTTGATAGACCAGATAAAGTGTGTCATCTAAGACAGCGGCTCCAACGGCGGAAGAACTGGTTTGATTCGCACTGCCATTGTTGTAGGTGACGTTATAAGTGTTAGACCAAGCGTTCGGATCCTCAGGATTAGAGGAATAAACATATTGAATATCCCCATTATTTTCATTGATTGTCAGCAGCATCAACTGACCTTGATACACCACCAATGTAGGGGCAGTACCTGAAGCCGTGTTTCCCAGAGCGTAATAGTTATCGGACTCCCAAGTTTGTCCTTGATCTGTACTGTAAGCAATAAAAACTTGGTTATATCCTCCACCGGCATAGGCTAGGTAAAGTACACCATCATAAAAGGCGATTGAAGGGAAATAGTCATCTGTTTCTCCAGGTGGCAACGCATTAAATCCACCCCAGCTTTGCCCGCCATTCGTACTAGCCGCCACATAGTCAACGTTATTGGTTCCCCGAACGGCAATAAAGAGTGTGTCATCACCATCATTTGTCATGGACGGACTATTGTTGCTGAGGCCATTAAGGTTCTGGGCTGCAAATGAGTTGCTTAAATCCGTTCCATCAATAACCAGGCCATTGTCTCCAGCTAGATTGCTCAGCTTCAGGCTGCCATCATCCGCTAACCACGGGTGACCCAAAACGGCATAGGCAGAACCACCATAGGGCGCACTGAGTAACAGATCATCAATCCCGTCTCCGTTAACATCTGTCCCTGACCACATCGACCCGGCTGCTAAGTGTCCAACTCCGCCACCATTGAGGTTAAATACGCCGGACGTGGCTCCCGGTTGCAAGCTGATGTAGTTGGGGGTGCCATTGCTAAAAATCCTATCTTTGCCAAAAATGACATGGGCCTGGCCAGTGCTGTATTGGGTGTTGGGTGCGCCTAAAACTAAGTCCGCTAAACCATCCCCATTGATATCGCCCGCCAAACTTAGGGTTTTACCCATAAAGGAGAAGGCACTATTCCCGCCAATAACTAAATCCGCCGCTTGGGTCAGGACATACTCAGATTGGAAGAGAGAGCCACTGGCCTGCCCGGCAAGGACAAAACTTAAACCCGTACCATTGTTGCCATAGGGCGCACCGATTAAGACATCATCAAACCCATCCCCATTGACATCATTCCCTGTACTGACGGCCCATCCCAGTTGCGTATCACTGACGGTCATCGGCGAGCCATCCAGGACAACCCCATTAGAGCCATTGAAACTGGAGTCGTTTAGATTTGTTGGCAGAGTTTGGCCCCCAAAGATGATGTAACCCCGGCCTGTGTTCATGTTCTTGGTGTAGCTATAGCCACTGCCCGTATTAGCCACCGTGGCCACCAGTTGGGAGTAGGCCTGGCCTTGGGCTTTGGTGGCACCTTGGTTCAATCCGTCTCCGGCAAATTGTACCGCTTGGCGATAGTTGGGGGCCCCAATGACAATATCGGCAAAGTTATCTCCA
This sequence comes from Synechococcus sp. PCC 6312, assembly GCF_000316685.1. Lineage (NCBI taxonomy): Bacteria > Bacillati > Cyanobacteriota > Cyanophyceae > Synechococcales > Synechococcaceae > Synechococcus > Synechococcus sp. PCC 6312. The sequence goes on from NC_019680.1 coordinate 78,794, forward strand.
TTAACAGATTGAGAGGGAGAGAGATCATAAAATGGAGGGGTCGGCTTCGGGCGTGACACAGCCACAGAAAAGCCCACTTGACTCGTCCAGGTGACATTATCAAGGTATTGATCGATGTAACTGCCTGATGTCCCAGTTAAGAGAAGATTATTGCTGTTTAGATTGATTGTTGGGGTATTGAAGAAGGGTTGTCCCCCCAGAATCACATAGGCGGCCCCCACCTGTTGACCGTTGTAGCTGGCATAGGGTGCGCCCACGATAATATCGGCAAACCCATCCCCATTCACATCCCCCGCGGCCACCGCAAACCCAGCCTGACTTCCGGCCTGGCCACTCAGGATTACCGCTGCTGAATTGGCCAAATCAATGGTGCTGTTGGGAGTAATTGTGGCCCCAGAAATGACATAGACCTGCCCCGCTTTGTTGTTGGCCTCAGCAGCTCCAATGATCAGATCATCAATGCCATCTCCGTTAACATCGCCCGCCGCAATTACGTTTCCCAGTTGTGTTTCATTGCTATTCGTGCTGGGGGTTGAATCTTTAATCAGTGCTCCACCGGGTGGCGGTGTGGTTTCCGAAAGGGGCTGGAGATTATTGGTGTCGAGGGTATCTGTACTGCCTGCGGGTAAGACCCAAACAACTCCCTCGCTACTATTGGCACTGGGCTTACTGATGGCCAAAGCAACTTGATTATTAAGAAAATTCCCGGCGGCAAGGGCTTTTCCGGTATTGGCTGGTACATCCAGAACAACGCCACTATTGACTTGATCTAAGGCTGTGACTTCGTTTTCGAGAATCACCCCAATCGCCACCTGTTCCCGGCCATCCTCTGTGACTCCACCAATCGTGCTAATGGGGTTGGGAATAATGGTGGCCGTAATCGGGCTAGTTGGTTGAGTCTCCCCGCTGCTGGTTTCGATGTAAAAGGTGATGTCAACGGTTTTTCCCAGCACTAGATTACTTTCAGAATAGGAATCTTGAAAATAGAGATCCAGGGTGGGATTGAGTGACATTACGGTATAGGCAAAGTCAGCACTGGGATTCAGGGAATTGAGCAACTGACCATTCGCGACAACTCCAATCGCCCAGCCAGGCTCGGGGGCGTTCCCCACAGTCCAGTTCAACCCGTCAACCGAGGTGATTTTAATGCCGGTAATGGTGACACCAGGGGCAACTACTCCAGGCCCGATCTGGACACGGACACGGCTATCGGGTTGACCATCCGGTATCAGTTGAGTCGAATTGGCGACAATATCCACCACTGGGTTGCGTTCCAGAAGCGGATAGGTGGGTTGGTCAGCGGCTTGGGCACTAAATTGGGTCGCACCACTCCAGACCCCGGAATTGGGATCATAAACGCTGTAAAATGTGGCATCTTCGGCGGCATTGGGGTCATTAAAGCGGTTTTGGTAGTGGGCCGTAATTTGACCATTGCTGCTGAAGTCAAAGCTAGAAACCTGCCCATTGCTATCGAGAGTGGCACTGTTGGTATTGGTGGTAATCAGGCTGTTGTAGTAGGCCACCTCGTCCAGTTTGCCCGTAAAGTTATAGCCGAGAATTAGCGGTAGGCCACTGGCACTAAAACGACTCCCAGTTTGTTGGGCTGCAAGTTCACCATTGATGTACAAAGAAGCCGTCTGGGTGCTGGAGTTATAGGTAGCCGCAACGTAGTACCAAGTATTTGCATTTAAGGCACTGGATACCGCCTCGCCACCGCCCGCGTTAAAGACAATTGTGTTGTTCTCGCCTGTGCGGACATACCAGCCTGGCGTTTGGTTAAAGGTCAGAGTTTCGGTTTGGCTAAAGGTGGTGGTTTGTTGTCCCTCGGCCTGGGGATTGGCCACAAAGGTCGAGCCAATGATTTGTGTCACGGCCTGGCCGGTAATGCCGGTGAGTTCCCCATTGTTGACATTGAGGTTGAGGAGGGGCAGGCCATTGAGGGTGACTGGAGTCCCATCGCTGAGGGTGAGGCTGGTTCCGGGCAGCAGGTTGGCTAAATCGAGGTTAAAGGGAGAAAGACCAGAACCGCCATTGGTAATGTTGACCGAGGGATTCGCGGCAATGACCACCCCATAGAGGTAGCCCCAGGCCCCGTTGCGTTGGGTGGGTGCTTTGATAATCGTCAGGGGTAAGGCGGCGGTGGGCAGGACGGCGGTGGGATTGTAAACCCCCTGATCGACAAGACTTTGGCCGGGACTTAGGTTATCGGCGTTGACCCAAAACTCGACACTAAAATCACCCAGGGTGGACTTGCTGACCTGGCCTGGGGCGAGAACATAACCCTGACCGTTAAACCCGACACTGGGATTCGGATCTCCCTGGCCATTAGGGGCTAATAAGGCTCCCGATTGGCCATAGTTAATCGTGCCGACATAGGTTCCATTGCCGGAAGTTCCTCCCGAAGCCCAGTTAAAGGCCACCAAGGAGTCAACGGGTTCCGAGAGACGAAAATAGAAGTCAGGATTATTTTGGAGAACTGTATAGGCATACCCCGGCGTAGTCGTATCGCTCCAAAACACGGCGGGATTACCTTGAAACTCACCAATCGTTAAGCTGGCAATGGCTTTTCCGGTGGAGTTGCCGACGTTGGGAATGGCGGTGGGAGGAGTTGTCCAGGCCTGGGTTTGTCCATTGAACACGGCTGCATAAACTGTTTGGCTCGTTTCCCCAGTTTGCGGATTGGGCAATGGCGTATTCACCCAGCTAACGATCAATTCTCCCGGTGTTGGCCCCTCCCCGATGGTGACTTTGGTATCGCTGCCAAGATTTTGGGTTAAAAGTTGGGGCGTACTCCAGGCCTCTCCACTGGCAGCAATGGAGTAGTAAATATCGGTTTCTATGAGGCTACCGACAATATCGTAGGACGGGCTGGAGGGATTAAGGAGAGTGGTGTCCGCATGGGCCCAGACCAAAAACCGCCCCGGATTGCCAGAGTCATCTAAGTAATAGCCAATGGCCGGATCAAAATTAAAGCCTGTACTGCCAACTCCTGGGATGGACTCCGGCGCGCTCCAATCGGTTCCAGATAAGCTAGCGGTTTGAATGCGGGTAATTAGACTATTGTTTTGGGTTGAATTGGTTAAGGGCGTAACATTATCCACCCCATCGGCAACCCAGGCCAGAGTGGTCGCTGTTTGAGTTGTATTGTTGACGTTATAGGTAATCGAGCTAATTTGGGGCGGGCCATCGTTGACCACATTCACCAGTTGGGTATTAATCGGTTGGGCTAATGCCGTTCCCCCTGTGCCACCACCGCCATTTTGACTGAAATCAATCATCACTGAGCTTTGGCTGTAGCCCAGGCCGGGGTTGAGAATTTGTACCTGAGTCACAGCCCCATTCGTGACCGCTACCGAGAGCAAGGCTGGATTGGTATTGGAGCCAGAGGGGGTGACAACAAAATTGCCTGATTTGCCCCCTAAATAGCCAGAACCGCCATTAGTGACTTGGACTTGTGTAATCCGGCCGGTGCTATCTACTGTGACGGTTGCCCCCGCCCCTGTGCCCCCACTGCTATTAAATTGAACAGCTAGGGGTTGATCCTGGTAGCCACTGCCTTGATCCGTAATTGTCAGATTAGTAATCCGGCCCAGGGTGACAAAAGCCGTTGCCAAGGCAGGATCATTAGTACTACTACCCGGAATCGCGATCTGAAAACTACCACTTTGACCATTGAAATAATTCGCTCCCCCGTTACTGAGGGTGGCATAGCCAATTTGATCGGTTGAGGTTGTTTGAATGCCGCCATTACTATTGGGGCCAACTAGTTGTTGAATCACCGATTTTGAGGCGAGGCTTTGGTAATGATTCGCATTGCCCGTATAGGGGTTATATCCAACTGTCACTAAGCCATTGTTGTCCGGGGCAAACTCGGTGGACGGAAGAGTTAACGCCGCGGAAGAACTTGGATCACTGTTGTAAATCGTGCCACCTTTGCTCCAACTCCAACTCCAGGTAAAGATTCCAGCTTGTAGCCCGGCCTGGAAGCCAATTTGCCAGGGGATGGAAAAGGCAAAATTTGGGTTGTTGTTATTTGGGGTGGCCAGTTCAAAGGTAATCCCGGCCGTGGCAGTTGCCGAAGCAACCAGGGTGTTTTGAAAAATCCCCAGTGTTCCTTGTACTTTTAACCCCAGCGGAACTTCAATACCATAGGCAAAATTTTGGTACTCATCCAGGCCTGGCCAGGGGACAAAGGGGGGCATCGTCACATCAACAGCCGAGATCAAAATTGGAACTGCAGCCAGATCACCAACTCCCTGGAGAATTCCCCCCCCAACCCCTAAATTGGCATCGGGAACGGAGGACATTAAAAAGCCAATTTCAGCCAGAATCGTCCCCGCCGCTCCCGCGTAAAGATTGGCATCTTCAGGAACAACTAACAAAAAGGGCGGAGTTGTGCCGGGGAGGGGATCTGTAAAGGTAAAGCCGGCTCCAATGCCCACATCAAAATAGATGCCTGCCCGAAACTGCCCCAGACTAAATTCTTTGGAACCAAAGTTGGCTTTATATTGCTTGTAAAAACCAATATCAACTTCCCAGGCCCGCTGTGTCCCCACGAGATTCCCGGTTTCGGCGTTGTAGTTAATCTGGCCGCTAGCACCTAAATTGATCGAATAGATATAACCAAAAATATTGCCACCAGTACGCGTACTTGAAGAAAACCCTAAGCCACTATCGGGAGCTTTCGTGCCATCTTTTTTGTTGTAGTTAGATAGTTGTAGCCCCAGCTTTGCTTTCAGAGCCTTGCGATTACCGGCCAAGCCAACACTGCCAGACAGTTGCAAGCCAAAATTACTCGTGGAGCTAATCAGGGGAACGCCAATTCGCCCATCCACCATTTTGCTTGGCGAGCCAAAGACAACATTGAAACCCCGCGTCACACCGGCCATGAATGAGTTTTGCGGCAGGCCTGGATTATTAGACGGTTGCGGTGTTGCCAGTTCCGGATCAGGGCTAGAGTTGGCATCATTGGCACTGATTCCCTGCACTCCAGGCCCCAAGGGAGTATAAAAGGCCGTTGTCGGTTCATTGGCCGCAAAGGTGAGATCGAATACCTGACCGTCAAAAATATTTAGGTATGGATTACCGTTATTGTCGAGATCCACAGATAGATAGGTGTGATACAAATCCGTGTCATCTCGATTGGGGTTGGCAGCATCTATCGCCATCTGGGCGGGGTTAAGGCTATAGGCAGGATTCCGTGGATCCATCACTAACGACTTTTGATAGACCACATCCATCAGGCCATTTTGGAGGAGTGCTGCATCGAGGTTTTGATCCGCAACCCCATCATTCGTAAGTTGCACAGCCCGCGACCATTCAATCTGGCCATCGGCCCCATAACGCCCCACCACGGCATAAATTTCTTTGGAATTTGCTACCCCTTCTTCCCAAAATGCAATCAGGCCTGGGGCAAAGTTTGTCGCACCGCCCTCAACATAGGGGTAAATATTGCCAGCTAAAAGTTTAAGATTTTCACCACCGCGGGCATCACTTACTGGCCGGGCCTGATCCCAAGTCCCGGAATTTTGGTCATAGGTGGCATGAATCAGTTGCCCATTGTTCTCCCAGAGGATGTGATTGGTTCCGGCAAGATCAACTGCAGTTGTGGCATAGGAGGCATAAGGATTCATGGGGTATTCCTAGGGAACGTAAAAAATTAGGAGCGAGAAGAGATTTACAGAGGATGTTGTGGCCGTGCTTATTGGGGGGCCTGGGTGAACCAGTTATCGAGATCAGTGGGCGTTTGAAACTCTAACAGAGCTTCGGCCAGGCTCTCGAGTTGAGGAATGGATAAGCTGCGAATTTGCTGATTGAGACCATCCGACAGGGGGCCAAATTTGCGAGTCAGTTGCCGAAGCGTTAACTCAATCTCTCCTTCTTGTCGTCCTCGTTGCATCCCTTGTTGAAGTCCTTGCTGAATCCCTTGCTGAAGACCCCGCTGTTCGCTGGTTTCAACTAACTCCCGATAGGTGACAGATTCGCGCATGATTTCCTCTCGCAGTAGTTGCTGTAACATCTCTTTCCTAAACTTTAACCCACCCAATAGATAGGTATAGGTCGTTAAACTTAGCCGTTCCTCGCGATTTTCTAAGGTCTCTAATCGCTGGGCGACCTCAGTTAAGAGGCTTTCAGGATTTGCCGTTTTGGCCAGAATTGCCAGGGGCCACAGAGTTGGAAACACCAAGAGTTCTGATGCTTCTACATCCCACAACCGAATAACTTGATAGCGATGCAGAGTGCTGGTTGTTTCAAAAAAATCCACTTGGACAGCAGTTGAGGTGGTTGCGATCAGAAATAAAACAATTTGCCTAACTGGTCGGCGGTATTGGCGATAAAGCCTGGTGTAGTAATCGAGCATTCTCAAGGGCATTTCTGGGTCGGCCTGGGTTTGAAATTCCAGATGCAGGATTTGATCACCCACTACTAAAAAGCTGACAAAATCGGCCCGGATGGGTTCTACAGAAAGCTCGGTTTTGAGAATATTGATTTCACTATCCTGAACCGATTGACCTAAGAGCCACGTAACGAAGGGACTGGGATTACTTTCCACAAGAGATTTGCAGAGATTATCGTAGGCCATGTTGAGCTTAGAAGAGTTATGAAAACTAAGCGAGTTGAGTTGCTTTAGGACTGGATGACGAGGGGATTTGCCAGGCCTGGTTCATAGTGTGGGTTCAATGGTTAATATCCTACGAATTTCATCGGTAGCAAACCCCAGGGCCATGGGTCGCTTGACACCCGGTAAAACCGCCACATCATAAAGCTCTGTAATCACCCCATCCAGATAAAGCCAATGAATAATATCACCCCGTTTTAAGTCCACCACACAAAGACCACTGCGAGGCTCGGTATTGAGATCTGTTAATCGTTGATCTAACTCTAAACCGCTAAAGGATTTTTCGCGGGGCTTAGACAGGCCAACAATGGCGTAGTCTTGATAAAAAGCCAGGCCCCGTAAATAGCCAGGACAAAAACAAATGGCTTGAAACGTTGATCCATCCAAATAGCCAAATTCACCCCGACCCGAATTTAACAACCAGAGTCGACCTTGATACCACCGGGGCGAATGGGGCATTGAGAGTCCTTGCGCAACAATATCCTGAGTCTGAACATCAATCACCAGGCCCCCACCTTGACGAAATTGCCGCCAGCCATCATGCACATCACTTTGACTCACAGCGGTGACATAGGCGGGCTGCCCCTCTTTCATCGCTAGGCCATTGAGGTGACAGCGATCTTCTGCCGCTAATTTAGAAATAAAGTCCGGTTTCCACAGGGGTTTAAAGCTATGGGTTGAACTGATTGTTGCCAGACAACTAAAGAGGGTACTCACAAAGATAATTTGCCCCTCTCGATCCACGACCACATCATGGATATCTAAATCGCCAGTTGTAAAGGCCAGTTGGGGGATATAGAGGCGATCATAGTCTTTATAGGTTTCTCTCGGAGCTAGGGAGTTTTCTAATCGCCAAATCTGATAGAGCGTACTCAAATAGATAGTATCGGGAGTAGCCCAAAGCCCCATGCACCGCTGAAAGGTTCGTTCAAAAATAGAGAGTCGTTGTTCCTGACTCTGACCAATGAAAAAGAGTTTATTAGCTTGATAGGTGCTAAACACCAGACTCATTGTTTCAGAGGATAACCAATCCACAAACTGCCGTGATGCCGTTAATTCTAACGGAGTTTCTGGAGGTGTTGTTTGCGGCGCAGTGGACATATCAACCTAGCTAAATTCCGAAAAAATAATCTTCACCTAGGATACATTTAATCCCCGATTATCACCAACAAAGTTTATGAAGCTGATCAGGCTTGCAAACTAGGAATTAGATTCATTTTAGAAAGCATTTGCAGGATTTTAGAGACAGATTCCGCAATGGTTTCATCCGCCGTATGACAGATTAAATCTGGTTCCAAGGGAATTTCATAGGGATCGCTCACGCCTGTAAATCCCTGAATGTTTCCGGCTCTGGCTTGGGCGTATAAACCCTTAATGTCTCTGACTTCACACACTTCTAAAGGCGCATTAATAAAGATCTCGATAAAATTATGGGTGGTTGCTTTAAGCTGATTGCGAATTTCCCGATAGGGACTAATCATGGCCACAATTACCAATACCCCATTGCGACTGAGTAGATTCGCCACCATCCCCACTCGCTGCACATTTAAGTCTCGGTCGGCTTTGCTAAAACCCAGGCCAGGGGATAACCAACTTCTAATCTGGTCTCCATCTAGGATTTCCACCTTCAAATTGGCCTGGATTAAGGTTTTGCATAGATGAGTGGCAATCGTTGATTTTCCTGAACCACTCAATCCAGTCAGCCAAATAATTCCGCCGGAAATAGCCCTATTCATGCTCTTTTCATCGGTCATACTGTTAAAAACCTATAATTTACTGACCAGTCATCTCTGCCTAATATGATGTCTAAACATTGGCTTAGATAATAGATTAATTTCAGCAGATACTAACTAAACGGTGTGCATTCTGGGGTGTGAGTTTGCTGCGGGTTAGTCTATGGCCTGGAACTTTACGTCCTCTCTATCCTCAATAATTGACTATCGCCGTAGACCGGAAGGTTAACTGGTTTAGCGATTTTGATGCTCACTTTCATCAACTGCCTGGGTTCAGTGGCCCCCTAAGACGATGAGACCCGCCTTGAATAGAGTTGTGCAGGGAGAGTAAGGCTGCTCTAAGCTAGATAGAAGCTGAACAGATTCAGAACAGACCGACTATTTACCTCAAGAGGAATGGAACTCGCTGTGTGGCATCGAATTAAGCAGGCGATTAAAAGTGACCTAATTGCTGGATTTTTGGTTGTGATTCCGCTGGCGACGACAATTTGGTTGACCTTTACCATTGCCCGCTCGGTGATTGGCTGGCTAACCCGAATTCCGAAACAGTTAAACCCCTTCACGGCCTGGAATCCAATCATTCTGGAGAGTGTGAATCTGTTCGTTGGCCTGGCCGTGCCATTGTTCGGAATTTTGCTGATTGGTCTCATGGCCCGCAATATTGTCGGCCGCTGGCTTTTAGAAGCGGGAGAAGGGATTTTGACCAAGATTCCCTTGGCCGGAACAGTTTATCGCGTCTTACAGCAGTTATTAGAAACCTTACTTCGAGATTCGCGCAATCGCTTTCGCCGGGTTGTATTGGTGGAATATCCCAGGCCTGGCCTGTGGGCCGTGGGCTTTGTGACAGGCTCCATTGCCGGTGCTCTAGCGGATACGTTTCCCAGCCCAATGGTGAGCATCTTTATTCCCACATCCCCAAATCCAACCACCGGCTGGTATGCCATTGCCCCCGAACAGGAACTCATTGGCCTGGATATTTCTATTGAAGATGCCTTTAAGCTGATTATTTCCGGCGGCATTGTTACCCCTAACTGGACAGCGATTAACCCCAGGCCTGAGGTTGCCCTCACCAACCTACCCTCTTAACCCCTTAATCTTTTATTTTTCAGGAGTGTGAATCCGTGACATCCCCGCGTCGAGTTGCCCGCGAATTAGCACTCCTCAGTGTTGGCCAAGTTTTGCGCCAAAAACAACCCCCCAGCAATCAGGACTATAAAACCCTAGTCTTAACGGGTATCCGTACCCTGGCCAGTGAAGCCCAAGAAGCTCTAGAAGTGGCCGGATCTGCAGTTCAAGAAAGTCATGCCACGCTTTTGACTGGGGAACTCCAGGCCGCCACCCTCTCCCAGGCCCAGGCCACAGTCCAAAATGCCATCGGCCTGACTGAAAAAGCAATCAATCGTTTAGGCATTGCCCTCGAACTCCCGGAAATTCTCTATCTTGCCCATCAACCAGAAGTCCAGGCCCAGGCTGTAGAAATCTTAACCACCCTCTACAAAAACCATGGGGAGATTGAGGAGCGGATTACCGCCGCGCTTGTCGATTGGCAGTTAGACCGGATTGCTCAACTAGACCGCTACATTTTGGAAATTGCCGTGGCTGAAATCACCTATCACCGCCTGCCCGTCCAAGTCGCCATCAACGAAGCCGTAGAGCTATCCAAACGCTACAGCGAAGAAGGGGGGCATCGGTTCATCAACGGAGTCTTACGACGGGTCAGCGATCAACTCAAACCAGAGTCGAAATAACCGTCCTTGTAAAAATCCCCCCAGGCCTTACCATGCAAATATTGGGGATCAAGCCTTTTTCGGCGCGTCATCCTCAATCAGATACCCTTCAAAATTCCAGCCCAATGCGTTGTTTTGCAAGTAGGCAGTGACTTTATGGCGATTAAAAACTCTCCGCAACCCTCCCGCTCCCGCCTGATTGGTAATATCCTTCTCCTGATTGGGGGGGGACTTTTACTGATCAACATCTTCTTTCCGCAAATTTTTGGTTCTGGAATTCCCCGTGTTCCCTACAGTCTGTTTATCCATCAAGTCCAAGAAGGGGATGTCACCAGTGCCTATGTGGGGCAAAACGAAATTCGCTATCAAGTCAAAGCCGAAGGAGACACGCCCGCCACAGTCTATTCCACAACGCCCATTTTTGATCTCGAACTCCCGAAACTTTTAGAGTCAAAAGGGATTGAATTTGCCGCTGCCCCACCGCCTCGGAATGGTTGGTTTACCAGTTTATTGGGTTGGGTCATTCCGCCCTTAATTTTTGTCGCCGTGTTTCAGTTTTTCGCCAGTCGCGGGGCGGGTGGAGGTGGGCCCCAAGGCGCGCTCTCGATTGGGAAAAGTAAAGCCAAGGTCTATGTAGAAGGGGATGCCCCCCGGATTACCTTTGATGATGTGGCCGGCGTGGAAGAAGCCAAAGCGGAACTGGTGGAAGTGGTTGATTTCCTTAAAAGTCCCGAACGCTATAAAGCCATTGGTGCCAAAATTCCCAAGGGTGTTCTTCTCGTTGGGCCGCCTGGAACCGGAAAAACCCTGCTCTCGAAAGCTGTCGCGGGTGAAGCTGGAGTTCCCTTTTTCTCGATCTCTGGATCTGAGTTTGTGGAATTATTCGTGGGTGTAGGTTCGGCGCGGGTGCGTGACTTATTTGAACAAGCGAAAAAACAAGCCCCCTGTATTGTCTTTATTGATGAACTGGATGCCATTGGTAAATCCCGCAGCAGTAATGGGTTTTATGGCGGTAATGATGAACGGGAACAAACCCTCAACCAACTTTTAACGGAAATGGATGGCTTTTCTAATACCGCCACGGTGATTGTTTTAGCCGCCACCAACCGTCCGGAAAGTTTAGATGCCGCCCTCTTGCGCCCAGGCCGGTTTGACCGCCAAGTGTTAGTGGATCGTCCTGATTTATCCGGTCGGGAAGCCATTTTGAAAATCCATGCCCAGGCCGTGAAGCTCGGTGATGATGTAGATCTCCATACCATTGCTACCCGTACCCCTGGATTTGCCGGAGCGGATTTAGCCAACTTGGTCAATGAAGCCGCCCTTTTAGCCGCCCGGAATCAACGTCAAGCCGTGGCCCAGGAAGATTTTGCTGAAGCGATTGAACGACTCGTGGCTGGCCTGGAGAAAAAAAGCCGGGTCTTAAGTGATCGGGAAAAAGAAATTGTTGCCTACCATGAAGTCGGTCATGCCATTGTTGGCTATGCGATGCCAGGAAGTAGCAAAGTCGAGAAAATTTCGATTATTCCCCGTGGCATGGCGGCCTTGGGTTATACCCTACAACTCCCCACAGAGGATCGGTTTTTATTGGATGAAGCTGAACTCCGGGGTCAAATTGCCACGCTCTTAGGGGGCCGTTCCGCTGAGGAGATTATCTTTGGCAGTATTACCACCGGGGCATCCAACGATCTCCAACGGGCAACGGATTTAGCCGAGCGGATGGTCCGCAGTTATGGGATGAGCAAAGTTCTTGGGCCGCTTGCCTTTGAAGAACAACGGGCGATGTTTTTAGGGGAAGGTGCAGTCCAACGCTCGGTGAGTGAAGAAACCGCCCAGGCCATTGATCGGGAAGTGAAAGAAATTATCGAGACGGCCCATCACACCGCCTTGGACATCCTCAAAGCCAATCGGGACTTGCTGGAAACAATCTCCAAAAAGCTGCTGGAAAAAGAAGTGATTGAAGGGACAACGCTCCATGAACTCCTAGGGCAAATTCAGGCCAAAGAACGTCAAGTGGCATAGTTAATTTACTAACAATCCACAGTGGCCAGGTTGTGAGCAATCTACCTTGGAAATACTGACTACAATGCTTTTCTTATTTCTCAAACTAGAAAGGCTCAAGTAGTCACCCAATCCAGGTTAGCTCAGATACACTAGCCACACTATTTTTTCAGCTGTTTATAGAAGTCTTATGGATTAAGCTTTAGCCTGCAAATTTATAACGTTTTGTATCATATTCAACCATTGAAATTGAACTAAATCTAATCATCCCTCAAATACACCAGCATCAAATTAGATTGAGGTCAGATACGGAAGTGTCAAGCTGAGATTTTAGCGAGGTACTTTGTTCTTCAACAAGTAATTTAGGAGCGAATCATGGGACTTCAAGATAGAGTCAAAGCCGCCGCGAAAAATGTTGAGGGTAAAATTCAAGAAACTGTTGGAGATGTTACGGGTAATCAGAAGCAACAGATAGAAGGTAAGGCTAAGCAGGCAGAAGCTCAAGTCCAAAATACCGTAGAAGATGTTAAGGATGAAGTCAAGAAAATTGTTGACTAGTTTTGATTGACTCGGAAAGCCTTCAATGTCATTCCATGATTTAGTTGTTGTGAGCATTAATTACTTCATGGAATGACTTTTTATGAAAAATTTGCATTGAAAAATTTAAATTAATAACTTAACTCCAAAATTTGAAATATCTTAACAATAAAGAATTAATTAGTTCAAAGCCAGAAATGGAATTCAGTTAATTGATTTTTGACTTTCGATACGTTTGATACTGATCATTAATTTTGAGGATTTAGCCATGTTTTTAACTCAGCGTTATCGCAATGCATTTCTAACTGCCACTCTAGTCATTGTCTTGGGGACAATCGTGCTGATTTCTGGCTGTCAACCGAGTTTTGCGGCTTCCCTGACTAGACAATCTAATCCTGAGCCGATTGTTTGGGTAGTGGCAACAAATTCCTCTAACTCCATAATGGATCAGGTCGGGGCTAACATTAAAAATGGAATTAATCGGCTAACCAATAAAGCTGAACAGAACGCCGCAGATGAAGTCAACCAAATGGAAACTAAAACCCGCGCGGCGATTAATACAAGCATCTCTAATCCTGATTATCAACCTCAGGGCAAATCCAAAGAAGCCAATCGCCAGGATCAGAATGCCCTAGAAGGGATGGAAAAGAAGGTTAAGCAAGCTTACAACTAGAATTCTCAACCTGAAATAAACGATCAATTAATAACTAACTCACCCATTGAAAAAAGGAACAAAATCATGATTTCACCTCAACAGTTTCGCCGATTTTTAATTACGATACTTTTAACGGCTATGTTTATGTTGACGCTTGGATTTGATTTTGGTAAAACGAACACCTGGGCCTGGGCCGTCATGTCAGATTCAAGCCTGAATAATCAACCGTTACTGGCAAATATAAATCGGTCTAAGGCTACCGCTAAAAACCTGGAAGGGAAAATTCAAGAAGCAGCCGGAAATTTGAGTGGCAATCCTCAGGATCAACTCATGGGCAAAGCTAAACAAGCGGAAAGCCAGGCCCGTAATATTGTTGAAAATGTCAAAGATCAGATTAAATCCTCCGGTAGGACGCAAGCCTTTGGTAAAAACATTGAAGGTCATCTCCAAGAAGCTCGGGGCAATATTACCGGAAATCCCAGTGATCAAATTGCTGGTCGGGCCAAACAAGTGGAAAGCCAGGCCAGGAACATGGTTGAAAATGTGAAAGACTCGGTTAAGAAAGCCGTTAAATAAGTTTGATTCAATGTTAAAAACAAGGCAGGAAGAATATGTTTGATTTAGTTTGGACAATTGTGGTTGTACTGTTCATCCTTTGGCTATTGGGCTTTACCATTAACATTGGTGGTGGTCTGATTCACATCTTATTAGTTTTAGTCTTAATTGGTGTGATTTACAACTTATTCATGCGGCGAAAAATCTAATATTGCAACTACTCCCACTCCCGATCTTCTAACTCGGCCTGGTCTAAGAGTAAAGTAGATTCGATTTCCTGACGCACCGCGGCAGTAACTTCACAATTACTATTGAGGCAATCAACCAATAATTTATTTGCGTCATAGTACTTATTGAGAGTTTCTTTTTGTTCTGGCGTAAAATCCCACTCATGCAGAATGTTACGATGTGTCCTTAAGGCATTTTTAAGCTGTTCAACCCAGGCCTGGTGATGGATTTGCCACCATTTTTCATATTGTTTTTGATTATTATTATGCTCAGAAAGTTCGCTAGATAGCTGATCTAATGATTTTTTTAAGCTCGCATCAATCACAACGCCTAAAATATTACTAATTACATTACTGCAAGCTATCGAAAATCTAAAATCAGGACTTTCTTGAATGGCGCATTCGTGCAATAAATTATCTAATGCTACATCGAGTAATAAGCCCTGATCTAAAGTACAGGCTACGGCAAAGTTAGGCGCGAGGTGGGGGACATGAGCCACGGCCAAGTAAAAAGCACGGCGGGTTGCTTCTTTTTGTTCAGGAGGAGTAGATTGTGTTTTAGAATTTGCCCAGGCCAAGAATTCCTGTAAATAGGGATCTCCCGATACCAAATTATCAATTTGTTGCTTCATGGACTGCATCAAAGAATCCGCACTGCGTAACATCATTGTGGTTAAGAGAAAAATTTCATGCCAGTGGGGATCAGTGAGATGACTGACCAGGCCATTCAACGCTTTTTCCAGGGCATTGATATTGTAACTGGCCACAATATTGCGAGCCGTTAAGTATTCCTGCAATGCCAAGTAAGAAAACGAGAAAATGTCCCGGGCCCGTTCTACTAAGATGCCGTGTTGAGACTCAATAGACTTGAGAACTCCTTCACTTTCTTGGCGCAACTCTTCACTATCATCCGAAAACTGGGGCAATGTCCGAATAAAATCTTCAATATATTGTTCTAGCTTCCGCTGCTCAAAGAAGTATTGTCCCTGACTAAATGTTGTGGCAGCAATTCGACTTAACATCTTCACTTTTTGAGGTAAGGCTAAACTCTGATAAATTGCATCCTGATCAATCCCTTTGGCTTCGTTCCATTTATCGAGGAGTAAATCTAATCCTTCTTTATAAAAATCTGTTTTACGGGTCGGAAATCCACCTTTACTTCGATAGATCCAACAAGCCAGATGGAGAAACAAGGGTGTGACAATCAGTTGGCGAAACTTCCAATTATGGGGCAAGTCTAATTTGCGGATAAATTCTTGAGCTTCAGCCTGGCCTGCGGCGGAAGTGGTTTCACTAAAGACAACAAACCATTTTTGGGCAAAGGCGGTAATTTGTGCTTCCGTAAAGGGGGCAATTTCAACATCCGTAAAGCCTCGGAATTTTTGCCGCTCTGCTGCGGTGCGAGAGGAAATAATAAACAGATTTTTATGATACTTATCCGTAAACCGGCGAATTTCCCTTAATGTCTCCGCACTCTGATGCTGTTTAACTTCATCAAGTCCATCAATTAACAGCAAAACCCGCCCGCCCTTCAGTAATAGCTCTGGAATCGCAGCATCACTCATGCCATTGGCCTGGAATTCCTCGACAATATAGGTGAGTAAATTTGGGGTTTGATCGCCAGTTATGGCTTCCGAAAAATGCAGCAGAGAAATGAAGATTGGCACATAATGGGCTAAAAATTCACCGGAGTTACACTGGATTGCTAAATGTTGTAAAAATGTGGTCTTGCCACTGCCCGGCTTGCCTAAAACTCTGAGTTTGCTATAGGTATTGACAGCTTCCAGGCCAGAGATTTGTCTTTGCTCAACGGCTCCCAGGCCAACTCGATCAAATGATTGCGGTGGCAGGCTTTGGAGCATACTGATATTTAATCGTTGTTGACTAGTAATAGACTCTAAAATATTGACATCAACATAAATATCATCAATACTAACCGGACGACTAATATCAAGTAATTGTAAATTGCCACATTGATCTTGAATCTTCTCATGCCGACAATCGCGTACCTGTTTGATCAACCTATCTAATCCCTGATCGGAGGATGATCCATGGCCGAATAAATCTGGAAATTCGGCTGGAGGGTTGAGGGCAATTTCACGCCAGTCAAGATTAAGAATTTCACAAACTTCGCGAAAAATATGTCGATCAACAGGCTGTCCGGTAAAAAAACGCCAAATTGGTTGCCTGGTTTTG
Organism: Synechococcus sp. PCC 6312; assembly: GCF_000316685.1. NCBI lineage: Bacteria > Bacillati > Cyanobacteriota > Cyanophyceae > Synechococcales > Synechococcaceae > Synechococcus > Synechococcus sp. PCC 6312. The sequence continues at coordinate 95,041 of NC_019680.1, forward strand.
AGTCCGACTTCCCACGCCAAATTTTCCTGTGTCCAACCTTTTTGGGCAAAGGCCTTTCTTGAGAGTTGAATGCCAGTGGGTGAAGCTTGGAGTGATCGCTTTGCCATTTATTTTCCCTTTGAAATTATATGACCTATAGACGGGCAGGGGAATCACAATAGATGACAAAAATGCTTGAGATTGTTACCCAAAACAATTAGTTATCTTATAGAGTCTAAAAGATACGTTTTTAAATTTCCAGGAAAATATACATTTCCAATAAAATATGATTGAAATATAAAATATTCAAACAAATCAAACACGATCAATCATTGTATTTTGATGATTTTCCCAAAGATTTAAGCTCAGGACGCTTACACCGATTAAATAAACAGATTGGATACTCATTTTTTATCCTGGCAAGTCGGTGTTGTATTTATTGATTGATTTTCTGTTAAAAAATGTTGCAAAATCAAACAGTTGAGATTGACCCAAGCTGAAATATAAAATCAATTCACGAAATTGACTCAGCCTGATAATCGCTCATAGGCCCTCGGTAACTTGGTCAAGCATGGGGATGTCTTGAGAGATTGGACAGTCGCACGTTGGTCAAATTCCTGCCAGGCCCCGCCCTATGCCTCAACTTCCATCTAAATCGCATAATTCATCTTGGTTGTCCCCTAATGTCTGAAGCAAGGATGTCTGGGTAGTCTCAAGTTATGCCTTCAGGACGGGTTCATGATCGGGTCACAGTGGTCTTATCGCCTTTAGCTGGCCTGGGGGCTGGAGTTTGGGGGCAACGCTGGGAATTAGCAACATTGGCCATTGTCGGTGTCTTAGTCAGTGGTTTTTTCTTAAGTCCCGATTTAGATATTCCCTCAAAGCCTTATCAACGCTGGGGTTGGCTGCGCTGGCTCTGGTGGCCCTATCAACGGCTTATTCCCCATCGCTCTTGGCTATCCCATGGCCCGATTGTCGGAACGGTCTTGCGGGTCGCTTATTTAATCGGCTGGCTGAGTTTGATTGGATTTGGATTGGGTTGGGTTGGCCAGGAGACTGGTTGGTGGACTTGGCGGTGGCAGGACAGCTTAGCTTGGCTAGAAAAATCGTGGCGGCAGGATGATCAGGCCTGGATCATTGGCTTGATTAGCTTAGAAATTGGCGCGATGGGGCATTATCTGAGTGATTTTTTGGGAAGTTTCTGGAAGCGTTCCCGTCCTCGCAAACCCCACCAGGCCTAGCACCATTCCGTAATCTGTCCCTGTGCAATCGTGATCGTTTCCCCAGCGGCCAATCGTAACTCCAACTGTCCCTTGCTGTTAATTCCTGTGACGATGCCCTTAACTATCTCTTGATCTCTTTGGATTGAAATCTGTTTTCCCTGCAAAATGTGGTATCGGTTTAAATCTGGCACTAATGGCGTTAACCCTTGATGAATTAAAACACCCCAAGCCTGGAGGAGATAGACCCTGATTTGTTCCAATAGTTCACCCTGATCGGGAACGGTTTCACTGATCTGCTGCAAACTAATGGCCTGGGACAGGTGCGGGGCCTGGGCCAAATCTACCGCCCGATTTAAACCAATCCCGACAATTACCCGTGTGCCTGGTTTTGAGGGTAAGGTTTCGCAGAGAATCCCCCCCAGTTTGCGATCATCGGCATAGAGATCATTGGGCCACTTAATCCCGACTCCCCCAGGCCCAAAGGCACATAACGCCTCAACTGCGTAGAGAACCGCCAAACCGACCCCCAGCGTAAACCCCGGACAAATGGCCCCCGGCAAATCCAAAACAAAACTGACCGTCAAGACCCCCGCCGGAGCTAACCAGGCCCGCCCCCATTGTCCCCGCCCGGCCGTTTGCTGTGGGGTAAAAACCGCTTGCCCATGCTTTAACCGTGCTGAATTTTCCTTGGCCCAGGTGTTGGTACTCGGACATTCCGCCAGTTCCCATAGCCAATCCCTGATCTCACTGCCCACAATAGAAAACACATCCTAAGTATTACTCTCAAAAAATTGAAGCAGAATAGTCCCATGTTACCCACCGTGATGATGGTTATCCTTGGCCTGGGGGTGGGTGTTCATCCGGTGCAGGCCCAAGCTCTCCCGATCCTCAAAGATGGCATTTGTCCCATCGGCTATACCACCCAAGGTAATTATTGCGTCCCCGGCCGCCAAGCCACAATCGCGATTCCTAAATTGGGGGTTTGTCCAATTAACTATGCCACCCAAGGGAACTATTGTGTCGGGAATCAAAGGGCTAAACCCGCTGTGATTAAATCGGGAGTCTGTCCAGTGGGCTATGTTACCCAAGGCAATTATTGTGTCGGTCAATAGTCCAACTCAGCCCAGCCTCCCAGGCCAAGATGGCGTTAGGATAAGTCACTAAGATCATTGAGAGTTGTGGTTTATGTCCAGTCATGCTTTGCGAGTTGGGGTGGCCGGGCCAGTCGGTTCGGGAAAAACAGCCCTGGTTGCCTCTCTCTGCCAGGCCCTGCGCCAAACCCATGAATTGGCCGTTGTCACCAATGACATTTATACCCAAGAGGATGCAAATTTTCTGGTTCGTAATCAGGCCCTAGAGGCAGAACGCATCCTGGGGGTCGAAACAGGCGGCTGTCCCCATACGGCCATTCGGGAAGATGCCTCCATGAATTTAGTCGCGATTGCGGAACTGGAAACTAAACTCAGGGGCCTGGACATCATTTTTGTTGAAAGTGGGGGGGATAATTTAGCGGCCACCTTTAGCCCCGAATTGGTGGATATTACCCTCTATGTGATTGATGTGGCGGCCGGAGATAAGATTCCCCGCAAAGGTGGGCCTGGAATTACCAAGTCCGACCTATTGGTGATTAACAAAATTGATCTGGCCCCTTATGTGGGTGCAGACCTAGAGGTCATGGCCCAAGATGCCCAAAAAATGCGGGGTAAAAAGCCCTTTTTAATGACCAATTTGAAAACTGGGGCTGGCCTGGAGTATGTTATTGAGTTTGTCTTAGCGCAACTCCCACCCCGACCCATCGCTGTAATGGCCTAACTTAAGTTTTGGGTAAACGGTACTGATCAACGATTTTCTTGGCAAATTCGGGGACATGGGCCGCAAGTTTACTGGGGTAATTCCGCAGCGTATAAAGATAATTGCGGGTGAAGTGGGAATCTATGGAAAAACGGGCATATTCCAAGCCTTTCGGGCCAACTTTCTCAATGACAACCCCCATCAACTTTGCCGCCCACATGGGTAAGGTCACACCCTTGTCGTAAGCCGGAATACTTTGCTGCACGGCGGCCTGGCGATTTCCTTGGGAGATCATCGGCTGGGTTTCCAGTTGATCTTGAACCAGTGACAACATTTCCCGACCCGTTTGATTTCGAACCGTAATCCATTGCCAGCCGAAGGGCGCGCCCATATAGCCGACGACTAAATCCGCTAGGCCATTGACATAATCAAAACAACTCATGCACGAGGGGGCAAAGACATCTTTTAGTTCTTTGGTATTCAAGCCAAAAAAGGGCACGGTTTCTGTAGAGCCATCCTCATGCTTAAAATGCACCCGAAAATCCTGCATAAATTCGTAATAAATCACGGTATCGGGGGAACGGCTAGTCGTATCTAAAAACTTTTGCAGGCCTGCCCGCGTCACATTATCGACACAGGGAGTTCCTAGCACATACAGCTTTTCCAGGCCCAACTTATCTTCCACGGCCCGCAAGGCTTGGATCTGGCAACCGACCCCAATCACCAGTAGGCGCTTTAAGCCGGATTTTTCAATTTCTTCCAATACCGACAAGTTAGGAGAGAGGGTTGGTTTATTGACTCTTGCCGCTAAGATTTCTGCTGGGGTGCGGGCAATGATCGGCCGGGGTTGAAAGCGATCTTCTGGGGTATTTTGGACACAAACCACGCCTTCCACCCAGCCTTGATTGAGCATGGCAATGGCAATGGAACTCACAATCCCTGTCCACTGGGCCCCTGGAATCGGATCGGTTTTACGGGCGGTGATCATTTCCTGGTGTACCCCGAAATAACATTCATCCCAATTGTCTAGATCTCGGGAACGCCCATGGGTCTGGGTTTCGAGGGTGTCAAACTGTTGATTGATAAAGGCACAGGCTTCTTTGACGTAATGGATGTAATAGGTATCACACAGACCACATTCACTGCACAGCTCCTTGGCCGGGCGGCGGCTGTTAGCGGCGATAGCTTTGGCTTTCTTGTGGGAGGGTGTGATGGTCATCGGGATAATAGCAGACATAAATGAGTGGGCAGGCCTGGAGGAAAAAAGAGCTTGGATATTGGCTATGGCCCTCTTCCTTTGTTCAGATTAACCTGGATCACCGGGTAAAGTTTTCGAGGAAAAGCATGGTGGGAAATTTTTGTAATCCCTGGGGCTTTTATGGCAGAGCAGATTTCTTAGGCACTGAAGGCAGGGAGAATGAAGGCCGCAATAATTCCACTAATAACTATAATTTCCCAGACTAGCAGAAGCTTTGAGGACATTAACCGCCATCCTTGAAGCCATGTTTTAGGATGATCACTGGCCCGCACTTTCAGTTGAAACATTGCCACAACTAGGGGAACTCCGCCGACCTTGACCCCCAGGCCAATGTGCAGAACCAAAACCACCAGCATCACCAGCCAGGCAAGTAGATGTCCCAAGTAGGCCCAATGATTTAGCTCGCCCCGCGGTAACCATTCTTCTTGCATCAAGCGTCCAGTAATGGCTGCAAAGGTTGCCGCTAGTAACATCACGGAATTCAATATTTTCTGGAGTGCCACCCAGCTACTCGGTTGTCCAACCTTTTGGAGTTGTTGCCAGGATTGGGGTTGAACTAAGCGACGATATCCCCAATGAAAACTATAGATTGCGAATAGGGGTAAGACAATCAGAAATGTTAGGGCCCCTGTCCCATGAATTCCTTGAATATCCTCTAAATTTGGCAGCGGTAGTTGACCCCAGCGATGATCGTAGGTGTTATAAACCCAAAATCCTGAAACTAAGGCAAAAATAACTAAGGCTGTGATTAGTCCATGAAGAATTCGTAGCAGCGCGGGTTGGTAGGGCATTAGTGGTTCTATGAGTTAGTAACACAGTTTCACCCCCCCGAATCATTGTATAGTCATTTCTGCCAAAACTGGGGCACTCAACAGTCCAGCTCGTAACGGTTTCAAGTATTTTTGTGTTTCATTCCTAAGCGCAATGACCATAGCTACCGACTGAAAGGATTAATCACCAGGCCTGGGGAGTTGACCTCGTTACAGTTATCGGAGTCAAAAATTATTTCAGTTGAGCAAACTAGAGAGACAGAACGTTAATTACTAGACTTGTTGGTAAGCTACTCGGACTCAAGGAAATACTGCTACCCCCAACGCGGCGAATGGTTGTCCCGGCCATGATCTCTAAAAAGGCTTCCAGGGGTTTTAGGTCACAGGCCTTCGGATCTGCTCCTTTCGTTAAATAATGGCTGGGAATGACCACACGGGGGTCGAGAAAATTGATGGCGGCTTTAGCTTCTTCTGGGGTGTAGGCTTTTTCACTACCACCAACGGGAATAATCAGTAAATCGGGTTTACCCATGAGGATTTTTTGCTCTAAGGTAATGGGTGCAGCAATTCCGCCCAGTTGGAGGATTTTAATTCCCCCCTGCGTCCAGGCCCAGGCTACATTGGTACCAAACCGATAGCCCCCGACCCGATCATGATTAGTCCGAACGCCTTGAAATTTAATCCCATTGACAGTGTAGGAACCGGGTTCAAAGAGCAATTTTGGCCGGCCGGGTAAGCCTTCCACAAAGCCTTCATCCAAGAGCCGACTGCTAATCATGACAATATTACTAGCGACTTTTGGGGCCGGCAGGTTTTTGGTGCAGCCACGGGGTTGAAACGGGTTACTGAGAATTCGTTGTCCACTGCCCGTAAACAAGAAACAGGTATGGCCGAACCATTGCACCCCCAAAGAGCCACCAGACTGGGCCTGGGCCGACCAAGCAACCCCTAAGCTGGCAATTGCACCCCCTTGGACATAGCGAAAAAACTGACGGCGACGCATAAGACTCCTACACAAGACAAAGACTGTGGCTTAGAACTAATGGCAGCAAACTAGGGTATGGGTTGGGTGGGTCAAAAGTCTTAGCCAAGTTTACGGGATAATCCTGCATAAGTAACCACTTCAGGATCATAAAAGTTAGGTTCTTCCAGCGGGGCCTGGGGTTCGCTACTATAGGAACATGCATTCCCCTGTGGCTGCTTATGACCGTTGTCTATCAAAGTCGGTTCCTCCGGTTTTGGCGGGTTCAAGTTCACCGCTGGCAACATCATTGGCAAATTCAGCACCGCCGCTGGCAAACCTCTTTTAAGTGGACAGTCCAGGCCTGGGTTTATCCTCTTTATCGCCTCGTCCAATTAAACCAGTGGTTACCCAGGGGCCTCAAACAGGGTCTTAAACAACAATGGCAAGCCCTCCAGGCCCAGGCCGAACCGCAACCGCCGCCCGCCAGTGATACCCCGATTGTCAATCTGCTGCACTCTTTGGACAGTCCAGGTTTAACTCTGATTCACGCCGATGGGGTAGCGGCTCCCCAGTTCATTCTCCATCCTCCGCAACCCAAGCCACGATCACCCCTAGACCAGGCCTGGGCGCAACTCACATCCTTAGGAATCACGGGCTGGCAAACTCTGCAAACTTGGTTTCATCCGCTGGAATCGCCCCAATTAACGACTACTCCCGATCCACTGCTCCTCGCCCCATCCCTTGCCTCACCCCCCTTAAAACCCATCATCCCCCTACAGGCCTGGTGGCAGTGGTTTCAGACTCAATCCGCAAAAATTCGTTCTGTTCGTCCAGTGGTGCCAATTCCACCCGCCAGCCCAGGAACCTCTGCCTTGGCCACTCAAACCACCTCTTTGGACTTAACCACAACAGAACTTCCAGAACATCTGACTCGTTCATCAGGTTCTCAAGGCTGGGCCTGGGTCAAAACGGCCGCGACACAGATTAGCCAAAAAGTTTCCCAAACAACCCTGGGACTTTGGCAAAAGCGGGATCACCTCACCCGGCCCAAAACCCTTACCGCAGCCTTAACTCCCCAGGCCTCAGAGATTCAACTCCGCAATGCCTCAGATTTAGAAGCTTGGCCAACGGGCAACTTAGTATCCCCAAAAATCGAAATTCACGGCATTGCCAGTCAGCTAGCCAATCAGGATTTGGTCTTAGTCGGTTCTGAAAATCAGATTTTTGATATTCTCACCCCCCAACAGCAACAACAACTCCGAGAACGGATTTTGTGGGAATTGGCTGGGTATTACTATCAACTCCGGCAGTGGCAGCATCTCACCGGCCAGTCTTTAGCCAAATGGGGATTAGCCACCAGCACAACTGTATCCCTTGATCCAGCCCCCCCGAATCCACCCCGGCCCCATGTCAGCTTGCTACCCCAACTTGGCAGATCACCCTTACCGTTCCATCGCCTCTGGGATCAATTCCAGGCCTGGTTATTGGGTTGGCCCCCTCGCTCTCGTGAAGCCCAATCCCTGATCATTCCTGAAGCTCCAGTCAGGGCTATTTGCCAAAATCCAACCCAATTTATCAGTCCCTTATCCGGCTCACATACCCCAAAACTAGCCAACCCCACCCAATCCCCAGGTCTAACCGCCACGCATCCATTCACCCTGGATATTGACTCAACCTTTTTAGGCTATGAACCCCAAGGCCTGGAAATGATTTGGTTGTGGCTGGATCGTCTTTTTCTATGGATAGAACGGGCCTGGGCCTGGTTGTGGGGATTAGGGCCAAAACTGGGAAATTTGGGATAAGGCAAGGCATCCTTTGAAACAGAGTGGTGGAGCCGGTGGTGGCTACCTCCTGGCCTGGGTGAGGGCGTGACTCAGATGTAGCCAAGACTACAAAGCAAAATCTAAAAGAAAAGCAAACAAGGGAGAAAATGTATATTCAGATACAATTCCCAGTCCAGTCATCGCACTACTATCACTTAGCTGTGGCCAATATTCTCCAGTTTGAATAAAGCCGGCCAACATCTGTATGTATGAATTCTATGTGTGAATTTGGGAGATTAACTACATGACCAGGGGCATTCGGCGGCGTGACTTTATCGTATTTGGTTCCGTGGCGGCCGGGAGTATTCTCCTCAAGGCTTGTGGCGGCGAAACAACAACCACAACGGAGGGTTCTCCTAGCCCAGCAGCCGGTGGCGAAACCATTAAGGTTGGGATTTTGCACTCCCTCAGCGGCACGATGGCCATTAGTGAAAAAAGTGTTGTTGATTCCACGATGATGGCGATCAAAGAAATTAATGACGCAGGCGGTGTCCTCGGCAAGCAAATTGAAGCGATCCAAGAAGATGGGGCCTCTGACTGGCCAACCTTTAACGAAAAAGCCAAGAAACTGATCCAGCAGGATAAGGTTGTCACTGTTTTTGGCTGTTGGACATCTGCCAGCCGCAAAGCCGTGTTGCCCACCTTTGAAGCCGAAGATCATATGCTTTGGTATCCCGTCCAGTACGAAGGGCAAGAATGCTCGAAAAATATTTTCTACACTGGTGCAGCTCCCAACCAGCAGATTGAACCCTCTGTGACTTGGTTAATGGAGCAATATCCCGGTAAACCCTTCTTCCTGGTGGGGTCTGACTATGTGTTCCCCCGCACCGCCAATACGATCATCAAGGCCCAGTTGGCCGCTAAGGGGGGCAAGGTTGTCGGTGAAGACTACATTCCCTTGGGCGGTACAGAAGTCACCCCGATTATTTCCAAAATCAAGGCGGCGATGCCCGATGGCGGGATTATCTACAACAGCTTAAACGGGGACAGCAACGTTGCCTTCTTCAAACAATTGCAAGGGGCTGGGATGGGGCCAGATAAATATCCTTCTATGTCTGTCAGTATCGCCGAAGAAGAAGTCCAGGCCATTGGGGTGGAATATTTGAAAGGTCACTTTGCGGCCTGGAACTATTTCCAAACCGTGGATACCCCGGCCAACAAGGTCTTTGTGGCTAACTTCAAGAAAATGTACGGAGAAGATCGGGTCGTCAACGATCCGATGGAAGCGGGTTACATTGCTGTCAATATTTGGAAGCAAGCCGTTGAGAAAGCTGGAACTGCTGATGACCTCAACAAAGTTCGGATGGCGGCTCTTGGGCAAACCTTTGATGCTCCAGAAGGAAACGTGACGATGGAAAATAACCACCACTTGTCCAAATGGGTCCGGATCGGTAAGGTTCAGGATGATGGACTCTTTGAGATTGTCTATTCTACTGATGGCCCCGTTGCGCCTCTGCCCTGGAACCAATTTGTCCCGGAAACTAAGGGCTTTGCCTGTGACTGGTCTGATCCAGCTAAAGGTGGCAAGTTCAAAATGAGCTAATGACACCTACGTCTTCAAATCCCGTTTGATTTGGCATCTGGGGTTACAGATTTAAGTTCGGATTGGATTTAGACTGTACCCCAGTTTTTATACCAAATTAAGGGAAACCAAGCGGGGTTCGGACAAATGAAGGCCCGTGTAATCAGTTTTTGCCTGGAGAAGGAGAACTTACCTTGACACAGCTTTTAGAAGCGGTTTTCGGTGGCTTAAGTATTGGCTCTGTTTTGCTCCTCTCTGCCCTTGGCCTGGCGATTGTTTTTGGCCTGATGGGGGTGATCAATATGGCCCACGGTGAATTGATGATGTTGGGGGCCTACACCACGTTTGTGACCCAAAACATTCTCAAAGCCACACCCTTGGCCCCCGTTTATATCTTTGTCGCCCTGATTGCGGCCTTCATTGTCACCGCTTTGGTGGGCTTGCTCTTGGAGCGAAGTGTGGTGCGGTTTCTCTATGGCAGACCTCTAGAAACCCTCTTGGCGACTTGGGGAGTGAGTCTGATTCTCCAACAGCTTGTTCGTAGTGTCAGTTGGCAATTTGTGACGGGCCTGGGGATTTTTTGTTTGCTCTATTTTGGGGCGCAATCGTTGCTGGCCTGGAAAACTGACTTTGACCGCATCCGTAACTGGTTTATCGGGATTATGCTCCCCTTGTCGGCCATTATTGCCCTGGTGGTCTCCAATGTCTTGGGCAATGCCTATAAGCTTGCTTTTACAAAACCCTGGTTTGGCACTCAAGGTGTAGATGTCACGGCTCCCCAATGGTTACGGGGTGGATTGGTGATTGATACCTACCAGCTTCCCTATACCCGCCTATTCATCATTATTTTGACCATTCTCTGTCTGGTTGCCGTTTATTGGTTTTTAAATCAGACGGCCTGGGGCTTACGAATTCGCGCCGTGACCCAAAATCGCTCCATGAGTGCTTGTCTAGGGATTCCGACCCAAAAAGTGGATGCGCTCACCTTTGCCATTGGTTCAGGCCTGGCGGGAATTGCCGGATGTGCGGTGGCTCTTTTAGGGTCTGTGAGTTCCAACACTGGCCAAGCCTATATTGTCGATACCTTCATGGTGGTGGTCGTGGGTGGGGTTGGTAAATTGGTCGGGAGTATTGTTGCGGCTGGTACTATTGGCACCCTGAGCTATGTGATTGGCTCCAACGCCCTTTCCCCGTTAATTGGCTTTAATGACCAAATCAAAACAGTCCTAGAGTTCTTTGCAACGGCCAGTATGGCCAAGGTGGTCGTTTTTGCCTTAATTATTGTTTTTCTCCAATTCCGGCCAGCGGGTTTATTCCCCCAGAAAGGCCGCACAGTGGATGCCTAGGAATAGCTTATGACTCCAACACTTGCTCCCCCTGTCCTCCAAAAATCACCCCGCAGTCGTAAAAAGCAACTCATTACTGAAGCGATTGTCGTAGCCGTGGTTGCCCTGATTTTACTCTTTGTCATGCCTTGGATTTTTGCCCAGGCCGGTCAGGGGGTACGGGTCAACCAGTTGGGGCGGTTTATGGCCTTGGCGATTGCGGCCTTGGGGATTGACTTAATTTGGGGCTATACGGGTTTACTCAGTTTGGGCCATGGCTTGTTTTTTGCCTTGGGTGGCTATGCCTTGGCCATGTATTTACAGTTGCAGCCATTACCGGGGCAAACTGAAGTCCTGATTCCTGAGTTTTTTACTCTCTATGGGGTGGACAAACTGCCCTGGTTTTGGGAGCCGTTTTATTCCTTTCCCTTTACATTAGCGGCAATTATTGTCATCCCAGGCCTGGTGGCAGCGGCATTCGGCTATTTGATTTTCCGCAACCGGATCAAAGGCGTTTATTTCTCAATCCTGACCCAGGCCGCCTTAATTGTATTTTTTAACTTCTTCAATGGGCAACAAAAGCTCATTAATGGAACCAATGGCCTGAAAACCGATACCGCCACGATTTTTGGAGTCTTAGTCGGCTCACCCCCGGTTCAAACCACTTTTTACGCCCTCAGTATTCTCTTTGTTATTGTTGGCTATGTCCTCTGTCGGTGGTTAACCAGTGGGCGCATGGGGCGGATGTTGGTGGCGATTCGGGACGATGAAACTCGGGTGCGATTTTCTGGCTATAACCCCACCGGCTACAAGGTGTTTGTGTTTGCGATTTCGGCAATTTTGGCTGGGATTGCGGGGGCTTTGTTTACAGTTCAGTCTGGGATCATTACCCCGAGTTCCTCCATGAGTGTGGCTTTTTCCATTGAAATGGTGATTTGGGTTGCGGTTGGGGGGCGGGGGACATTGATCGGGGCAGTCCTAGGAACCCTAATTGTCAACTTTGCCAAAACCCTTTTAAGTGAGCAATTTCCTGCCTTTTGGCTGTTTTTCCAAGGCGCTTTATTCCTGATTGTGGTCACTGTCTTACCGATGGGGATTTTAGGCTGGTTCCGCACCACAGGTTGGAAATTCATTTGGGGACGCTTTGGCCCACAACCCATCGAAACCTATCCCAGTCTTGAGCTAGATCCAGAGGTGGAGTATGAGCGGGAAACTATTGAGCATCAGCAATCTGACCGTTAGTTTTGACGGCTTCAAGGCCATTAACAACCTTAATTTCAGCATGGAAGAAGGGGAACTCCGGGTTGTGATTGGCCCCAATGGTGCCGGAAAAACTACCTTCATGGACTGCATTACGGGCAAAACTAAACCCACCTCTGGGACTGTTATTTTTAAAGGGAAGGACTTACGCCCCTACGCTGAATATGAAATTGCCCGGATGGGAATGGGGATTGGCCGCAAATTTCAAACGCCTCGGGTTTTTCTAAATCTCACTCCCAGAGAAAACTTAGAACTTTCCTGTTTCCGTAAAAAAAACTTATTTGGCTCACTCTTTGCTAAGACATCTAAGCGAGAAAAACTCACCGTTGATGAGGTGCTGGAAACAGTTGGCCTGGAACACAAAGCAGATATGCTTTCCGCACTTCTTTCTCATGGAGAAAAGCAACGCTTAGAAATTGGGATGCTTGTGGCTCAATCACCCGACTTAATGTTGGTTGATGAACCTGTGGCTGGCTTAACTGATGAAGAAACGGAAAAAGTCGGGGATTTGCTTCTAGCTTTGTCCAAAACTCACTCGATTATGGTGATTGAGCATGATATGGAGTTTGTCCGCCAGATTGCCAAACAGGTAACGGTCTTACATCAAGGGTCGGTTTTATTTGAAGGCAATATGGACGAGGTACAAAATGACCCGCGGGTGATTGAGGTTTATCTCGGCAAACAAGAAGATTAATATCAAGTATTATTCAATTCATGGCGCACCCTGGATTATTTGGCATCGTCCACTCAAATCGAAACTTTGCAGAGCAGGAGAATTGGGGAAAAAATTGCTTCAATAGCTCATTCCCTATGGCCCTGTGTTGCTATATGAGTCACATGAACATTTCTCCTGTCTACATTTCTATTGATAATAAACTGAATATTAAGCATGAAAAGGAGTCGGTATCTCAATTATTTGGTATTCCTTCAAATTCCTCAGACTTATTTTTTGGTTTTGAAACAGTATACTTGCCATATCAAAACTTTGTTCACGGAATTTATTACTCTGCTGATGTTGTTTTGAGCAACAAGATAACTAGGCATCAATTCAGGTGCTTTGAAATCAAACTTACGGCATTACCTGACAATACAACTTGCAGTTTAAGTGATAGTGAATTTAGCTGTGAAATCGTAGTGCGACCGAGCACTATCGCATTTGTAGCACTGGGTATAGTTAACCACATTTCTAACACTGGATTAGTTCAGATATTTTCTAGGTTACTAAGCCCAATTTGTAGTCAAATACAGAATTGGCAGGATAAGAACGAAATACTGATTCACCTTAGTCATTTTAAGCAAGCTATGATTGACGTTATATCTTTTTTGCTAAATCAAAAACAAAAGATATACACTCAACAACCGCTAGTAATCCAACCAGTTTGGAAGACCCTAGGTAAATCATCAACACTACATGATAACTGTCTTGATACTTTTATTTGGTCAGATTTGGCGTTAATCTTGTTGCCGCTTCATCAAATTAATACATCAAGAAGAACTCAAAACATATCAAGACCAGCCCGTACAATAATTTGGTTAATTAAGATGCTTTATGACTTTATAATCAATGGGCAGATTAATATAGCTCAAGTCATAGATACGCTAACATATGATACCAAGAACGATAAAGCTTTTGCAGCCAGTGGACGGGTAACGCACCCATTCCTATCTAGTCCAGAACTAACTCAGCCACGGATCAAGAAATCTGAAATTAAAAATATAATCCTAAATGGTGGGCAAAATCTTTTAAGTCCTGAACGCAGATTCGATGCCATTATCGTCAATACCCCCGGATTATTTTGAGTTTGGCCTATGTTTTTCAGTAAAAGCCTTAGGGTAATTGACTTATTTTCTGGCTGTGGTGGAATGTCACTTGGCTTTCAATCTGCTGGCTATGATGTTGTTGCTGCTTACGATAATTGGCCTCCAGCGATTCATGTCTATCAACAAAACTTTGATCATCCAATACTGAATATTGACTTAGGCGATCCTCTACTTAGTTTTCAAGAATTTGAAGAGTTTGATGCTGAAATAATTATTGGTGGCCCACCTTGCCAAGATTTCTCTCATGCTGGAAAAAGAAATGAAGAATTAGGTAGAGCAGATTTAACCATAACATTTGCAAGAATTATTACCTATGTTAAGCCAAAACTATTTGTTATGGAGAATGTAGATCGCATCTTAAGAAGTAAAAAATATGAAGTTGCCAAAGACTTGCTCAAGAAAGCTGGATACGGATTAACTGAAGTTATATTAAATGCTAGTTTCTGTCATGTCCCACAAAATCGCAAAAGACTCTTTCTAATCGGTGATTTAGGTGCTTATGATCACTTTATGAATCATTTTTTAGAACACAATCTTAGTTCCGTTCCTCTAACAGTACGTCAATATTTTGAAGAAGAATTAGGGAATAGCTTAGATACAGAATATTATTATAGACACCCTAGAAACTATTCTCGTAGAGCAATATATAGCATTGATGAACCAAGTGCCACAATTCGTGGGGTAAATCGTCCAATTCCGAAAAATTATCAAATTCATCCTGCTGATGCTTGTGATTCACTTGATAGAGTACGCCCATTAACTACGAGAGAACGTGCCACAATTCAAACTTTCCCGATTAACTTTCTATTTTCGGGTACAAAGACTAATATTGAGCAGATGATTGGCAATGCTGTCCCTGTAAAACTTGCCCATTATGTTGCCACATCGGTTATGAGCTATATCAAGTGTAAAGAGCAGAACCAATTAATTACTTATGAGCAGCTTTCTTTCCTTTCTTCTCAACTTCAATCCGCTCCCAGTTTAGTTTCTTTAAGGTAGTACCTATGATTTCTCAAGATAACTCGAAGAATCAGTATTTAGATAATGATGGTCAACCCACTTTGAAGGTTGATGGACTGAATGTCTATTACGGTGAGAGTCATATCCTCCGGGATGTGGACATGGGGGTAGCTCCAGGTAAAATGGTCTGTCTGATTGGGCGCAATGGAGTCGGTAAAACAACCCTGCTTAAGACGATTATGGGACTCCTCAAACCCCGCCGCGGCGATATTGCCTTTCAAGGAGCATCAATTAAGAACTTGACTTCAGATCAACGGGCGCGGGCGGGAATTGGCTATGTTCCCCAAGGGCGGGAGATTATTCCCAGGTTGACGGTGGGTGAGAATTTATTGCTGGGCCTGGAGGCGACTAAGGGCGGTGTCAAGCCCAATGCTAAAGTCCCCGAAGAAATTTATGAATTGTTTCCGGTTTTGAAAACCATGCTGAATCGGATGGGCGGTGACTTGAGCGGTGGACAGCAACAGCAGTTGGCGATTGCTCGGGCCTTGATGGGAAAACCTCGTCTTTTAGTTTTGGATGAGCCAACGGAAGGAATTCAACCCTCGATCATTCTGGAAATTGAAGCTGCGGTGAAACGGATTGTTCGAGAAACGGGAATTTCGGTATTACTTGTGGAGCAGCATTTACACTTTGTCCGCCAGGCCGATTGGTACTATGCCATGCAAAAAGGCGGGATTGTGTCTCAGGGGCCAACCAGCGAACTGAGTAATGATGTGATTCAAAAATTCTTAGCGGTTTAACTCCAGGCCTTGGTCACGAGTTCCCCACAAACTGCCAGGCCAGCCCCGACTGTGGTATTAATCCCGTTGACTACTTCATTGGTGAGCCAAGCATAGTTCTCCTGCCACTTGGCCCCGATCAGACTCTCAATGTAGTTGGCAATTAAAGCAGCTAAAACGCATAGGCCAACACCCCACCCACTCACCAGGCCCAGGCCCGATCCCAGGAGCGAAATCAACAATGCTGCCCCCAGGCCGGCCAACGTCCCCTCTAAGCTCACAGCCCCTTCAGTTCCCGATGGTACAGACTGAAAAGTAGTCACTAAAAAAGTGCGCTTACCGTAGGCTTTGCCAATTTCACTGGAGGTTGTGTCTGACAATTTTGTACTAAAACTAGCCACGTAAGCCAGCATTAGGTAAGGCAGCCATGGTTCAGGGGTAATCACAGTTAAAAGCGCACAAATCGCCCCCGTCAAGGCGGATCCCCAAACATTTTCCGGCCCCCTGGCCCCATCTCGTTTTTCAGCAATTCCCTTGGCTTGCTTTTGTTCCAGTCCAACTTTTGTGACTGCTGAACCGACCAAAAAGTAAAACATGACAATGACATAGCCCCGCCACCCCAATGTCCCCCAAACCAACACCCCTAGGCCCCAAGCATGAGCCAAACCCGCCGGAGTCAGCAATTTTTTGGGAATAATGATTGCCAGGCCAGCTAAAAGGGAATTCACAACCAGGCCAACAACCCAAGGCGAAGTCAACCCTAGAGGCAGATCAAGACTCACCATGACCAAGACACTCCCAACTCAAAACAATAGTATTAGGCTCAATGTTCTCAGCAAATAAAAGTCTTCTAAGCGTTTTCCATAGACTATTTAACGACTTACCTCTATCTAACTCTAAATGACTAATGCTATTGGGCCGTCAGGCGTGGCAAAGCATCAGGGTTCAAGTCTAGGCCCTAAGATAGGATGGCAGATTTTCTTGACCCCAATTCCCCCTGTGGCAGTCCCATGACCCTCTCCTTCCATGAGCAACTTGAGCAAGCCCAGCCGCGCCTCCAAGACCTGATTGGCCAATATCAACGGGCGAATATTTTGGTTGTGGGAGATTTAACGGTTGATGAATTTCTCACCGGGGAAGTCGAACGGCTCTCGCGAGAAGCCCCTGTCCTGATTTTGCGCCATGAATCTACTCGTCAAGTTCCTGGGGGGGGAGCCAATGCGGTCTATAACGTGGCTAAATTGGGCGCAAAGGTGAAAGCGGTGGGCCTGGTGGGGGATGACAGTCAAGGGGTTGCGCTTAAACGAATTTTTCAGGCAGCCGGAATTGATACTAGCGGCATTTTTACCGATCCCGACCGGCCAACCGTGACCAAAACTCGGATTTCTGGCCATGCCCGCCAATCTGTCACTCAGCAAATCGTCCGCGTGGATCGCAAATCCGATGCCTGGCCCCACCCTCATCTCCAGGCCCAGATGGCAGAGTACATCAAAGCTCATTTAGAAACCGTAGATGCGCTCATTTGTTCCGACTATGGAGATGGGGTTTTTTCTGCACCCGTGATCGAAGCCGCATTGGCTCATAAATATGTCATGGTGGATGCCCAACAGGGACTAGCCCGCTATCAAAATGCTCATTTATTTACCCCCAATTTGCCCGAAGCCGAAGCCGCAGTCGGATACCGGATCAAAACCCCCGCCGATGTGCTCCAGGCCGGTCAGGATTTATTAGAACTTACCCAGGCGCAACGAATTTTAATTACCCGCGGTGAAGATGGGATGAGTTTGTTTAGCAGGAATGGGGAACCAGAGCATATTCCGGCCTTTAATCGCACTGATGTGTTTGATGTGACAGGGGCTGGGGATACAGTCGTTGCGGCTTTGACCTTGGCATTAGTGGCTGGCGGCAGTTTTCTGGAAGCTTCAATCTTAGGAAATTTAGCAGCCAGTATTGTTGTCCGCCAATTCGGCACCGCCACAACCTCAGCAACGGAAATGGAAACAACGTTACACAATTTATTGGGGAGCGAACTTCTCCGCTAGGGTTACTGCCCCCGGCCGGGTTGACAGTCTGCAAAACTTAATGCCTCAGTGTCTAGGAAACTGGCAATGGCCATCTCAATAATGGCTTCAACGGGATAATCAATTTCACTAGCACGAGCGATTAAGGCATCTTGAACTCTCTGTGGTAGGCATTTTAGGATAATTTTTGCATCGGCAGGGGAAAGCTGTTCCAACAGTTCTACTTGCATGGGTTAAGACTCCATCGGAATTTTGACATTGTAGGGTGGCTCAGTAGCCCTCAAGATGATTGACTCTAATTCCAATAGTAGTGCTGGATTTTTCGAGTAAGGGATTGTTTGGATCGCAATTCGAACATCTTCATGGAGATATTGATCAAGCCATGCCCATAAAAAAGCCTTGTGTCCCCCCTTAAAACGTCCCCGCAGATTTTGAGTTTTGCCAATATAAAGCAATCCTCTAGTTCTGTGCCTGATTGCATAAACTCCAGGGCGACATGGAATATCCATAAAATCCCGACTGATGGGTTGACAACACTCAAATGGAGTAAACGCAATTGCATCTAGAATGTCCTGGGCCTGGCTATGAATTTCAGAGTTGTGGATAGGCATGACAGTAAAGGGTATGGATTGTTCAAGGCCGCCTGTTAATTTCCTAAATCAAAAGTCCGGCAATGCAAGCGGTCATAAAACAGGCCAAGGAACCTGCCACCAAAGCTCTTACGCCTAGACGGGCTAAATCATGTTGCCGCTCCGGAGCTAGTGCGCCAATCCCCCCAATTTGAATCCCCAGTGAGGCAATATTGGAAAAACCACAGAGGGCATAGGTGGCAATAACTTGGGAGCGTTCTGTGAGGGTCGGTAAGGAATTGGGCGGGGCCTGGTCAGCCGCAACTTTAGCGGTGTTTTCAATCAGGGTGCGGAGATCCAAATAGGCTAGAAATTCGGTTAAAACAGTCTTTTTCCCTAATAAAATTGCCACTTGCCCCACATCAGTCCAGGAAATCCCCATCAACCAGGCCACGGGAGCAAACACCAAGGAAAAAATCCACTCTAGGGATAGTTGCGGTAGGTTCACCATTGGCCCCAGAATTCCTAAAACCCCATTCACCGCCGCCACCAAGGCCAAAAACGCAATTAACATCGCCACCACATTCAAAACCAACTTCATCCCATCCAAAGCCCCAACAGTGGCCGCATCAATGGCATTGGTATAGGGCTGTTCAATTTTGGTATTGATGTGATCACCTGCCGTCACCGCGATTTCCGTTTCGGGATACATCACCTTGGAAATTGACAGGGCAGCGGGGGCAGACATCACCGACGCTGCAATTAAATGTTCTGGGGGAATTCCAAAGGAAATATAGGCTGCCATCACCCCGCCCGCAATCGTGGCAAATCCAGAAGTCATAACGGCATGGAGTTCAGAGGCAGTCATGTCCTTGAGAAAAGGTTTAACTAAGAGAGGAGCTTCGGTTTGCCCGACAAAAATATTGGCCGCACAGACTAAGGATTCTCCCCCCGAAGTTTTCATGGTGCGGATCATCACGGTTGCAAGACGGGCAATCACCCACTGTAGAACCCCGTAGTAGTAGAGGATGGCAATAAATGAGGAAAAGAAAATGATTGTGGGCATCACCTTAAAAGCAATCAAGTGATCCGTGTAGCTTTCCCCAAAGACAAACTCTGCCCCAGCATCAGAAAAATTCAGGAACCAACTCACGGCATTACCCAGGCCCTGAAAGAGTTTTAACCCCAAGGGCAAGCGCAAAATCACCAGGCCTAGGAGTAATTGCAATGCCAGGCCCCAAGCCAAAGTCCGCCAGCGAACTGCTTGCCGATTGGTCGAAATTAAGTAGGCAAACCCAACAAACACCCCCAGGCCCAACAGGGAAATCCACCGCTCCATCGTTTCCTCACATCCCCAAATTGCCGTCACTGATCCCATACGTTTCATAGCTCAATTACCCTCAGGAAACTGCGCTTTGGATCACCAAACTGGGAGTTGCAGGTTAGGATAGCAATGGTGAAACGACCTTTGTGCGGAAAGCAATTCCATGTTTGTGACTGAACTTTCTCCCCTGGCCCAAGAACTGGCTAAAAAACCTGTCGCGTTTCTCGGTGGCTTTGTCTCGGGATTATTAGGTCTGAGCTTGTCCGAGGAACCTGTTAGTCAATGGTTAGCCAAACAAGGAGCAACCTCCACCAGTACCCCTAGCAGCACCCCAAAAAACTCAGCTTCGGGGCCCCAATCTATTTCTATTGACTAGGGATAGCCGCCGTTCCGAATAAGCATCAGCCACCCCCCGGTTCAAGAGCAAAGCCAAGTCTAATTTTTTGACGGATCGGGAGTAATTCGGGTGGGCAATAAACTCCATCAAAGCCTAGATCGCGCCCTAACCCCCTTGGACTACAGCCAGAGATTGTTACTATTAGTTAAGGATTACGACAAGGGTGTAACACATGACCGTATCAGAGGCCTGGCATGGGGCGGCGTTGGGGATTGCAGGCTCAGGTCTGTGGGCGATTGCGCTGTACTTAGGATTTTACCCCATCGGACAAAAAATTATTGAGCGTCTGGAAACCTGGCTGGGCCAAGCAAAATCATCCCAGGCCGAGTTTTGGGCCGCAATGGCGGGGATTTTGCCCTTTGTTTTGTTGGGGGTGGGGCTATTTTATGGAGTTACCCTCTCTCTGGGCTTGAGTTGGTCAGTCAGCTTAGGAATTATGGCTACGATTGGCGGTGGAGTTTATGAATTGGGGCGGCGAGATGGTGAAATTAACCGAGAATAGAGTATAGTCCCTTCTCAAAACTGGGCAAACCACTGGGGGTACTAACGACGATGAAATGGGCCACCGCACTCTCGACACATTTTTCTTTAGAACAAGCTGTTAAAGAAGTGACTGACCAGGCCCGCGAGCGATTGGGCAATCTCCAGCCAGACTTAGGGATTGTCTTTATTTCCCAGGCCTTTGCCAGTGAGTTTTCCCGCGTCATTCCCCTGTTACAAACCACCTTACATCTGCCCGTTTTGATTGGTTGTGGGGGCGGGGGCGTGATTGGGCGCAACTATCGAGATCAACCCCAAGAGGTGGAAGAAACAGCCGGCCTCTCCTTGACCTTGGCCCATTTACCCGATGTGAAGATTAAGCCTTTTAGTTTGGTGGCCGATGACCTTCCAGATCCCGATGATCCGCCCCAGGCCTGGTGGAGACTGATTGGTGTTGACCCAGAGCAACAACCCGAATTTTTACTCTTGGCTGATACCAGTAGTGCCCGAATTAATGACCTGTTACGGGGCCTGGATTATGCCTACCCACAAGCCGTAAAAGTTGGCGGAATTACGGGCAGTAATCAGGGGTGGGGCCGGACAGGGCTGTTTTACCAAACGAAGGTGCAACGGGAAGGGACAGTTGGGTTAGCGTTGACTGGTAATATTCGCATTGATCCAATTGTGGCCCAAGGCTGTCGCCCCATTGGCCCCCTCTATCGGATCGCGTCTGGGGAAAAGAATATTATCCTCTCCCTTGAAGATGACCAAGCCAAGGTTGCCCCACCCTTAGATATGTTGGAAAATTTGGTGGAAAGGCTCCCGGAAGTGGATCGAGAATTAGCCCGCAGTGCCCTATTTATTGGCCTGGTGCATAACGAATTCAAACCCAACCTCGGGCCTGGGGATTTTTTGATTCGGAATTTGATTGGGATTGATCCCCAAACGGGAGCTTTGGCCTTGGGCGATCGGGTGCGGGTGGGGCAACGGATTCAATTTCATCTCCGGGATGCGGCGGCCTCAGCGGCAGATCTCCAGGCCTGGTTAGAAACCTACTGCCACTCCTATCCCGGCCCACCCCCGGAAGGCACGATGATGTTTTCTTGTTTAGGGCGGGGCGTTAATCTTTACGGTCAACCCGATTTTGATGCCACGATGGTTGACAAATTTTTACCTAATATTCCGGTGAGTGGATTTTTCTGCTTTGGAGAAATTGGCCCTATTGGTCAAGAAACCTTTTTGCATGGCTACACCTCGGCCCTGGCCATTTTCCATCCCCGCACCGCTAATTCTGCGAGTTAAAGGTTTTAGTCTGGGTGAGATCAATCTACTCCCGAACTTCCTATGGCTCTAAACTTGTGAGAGATGTTTTGACACAGGCCTTAACCCCCTGCCAATCACGTTCTGACAGTTGGCCAATCACAACCCAATTCGCAGACGGTGGCAAGGTGACAATAAAGCAACGAAATATTGAAGTAGTTCGTAATCCTGCTACTGCCCAATCTTGAAGGCGATAATCTGTAGCTCCGACAATCTTGGTCTGAGTTGTAATCAGGCCAATAATCACATCTGGGCGAATTGAATGATAAATTTCTGATGATAAGACGACAGCGGGACGGCGTTTAATACCTGTAACACCAGGGAAATCAACAGTCACGATATCCCCAGCAGATAGATTCATTGTTCAGCCTCTTCCATCTCAGAGAAATTTCTGGCTGCGGACTGGAGTGAAAAACTGACCAGATCCCTTTCATCTTCTTCTGTCCAAGTATTACTTTCATCTACTGTGGTTGATTGCTGTTTAACAAGATCATTCAAAATCAGCGTGGCTAATCGTAACTGTTCTGCTAGGGACAAATTACGAACCACTTGAATATAAATTTCTTGGACAGTCGTTTGCATAATCGAACCTCTCATCCCTGATTTTAGAGCTTTTCTTGGTTCTGGGTCAGGTTAAGATTTCTATCTGGAGGCTCTGCAATATCCTCTTATACCCTGTACAAAAAATCTTTCTGGTTAAGGATTTTGACCTGAATCATGAGCCCACACCCTAACTTGTTGACTCCCATCACCCAAACCTCTAGTCAATGTGAGGGTCGTCCTTGGATTCGTGGCACGAGAATTAGGGCTAGCGATATTCTGGAAATGTTGGCAGAGAATGTTAGTGTTGGTGAGATTTTAGAAAACCTTCTTGATCTTGAGATTGAAGAGGTTCAGGCCAGGTTAGTGATTGCATCTAAACTCATTGAGGACTAACTGGAGGACTTAACTCTTGGTCTTAACAGAATCAAAAATTACGGAAATTCGGCAGCAGTTTTTGGCGTTGCAATCGAAAACTTATCTGAACTTTGGTGGTCAGGGACCCTTACCCAACCCGGCCTGGGAGGCGATGCAAAACAGTTATCTCCACATCCAACAGGCTGGCCCCTTCTGTACCAAAAACTATGCTTATATTTCAAGTCAAACTACAGCCCTCCGCCAGGCCTTGAGCCAAGAATTAAACATTACGCCGGATACGCTGGCTCTCACGGATTCTGTCACAACGGGCTGCAATATTGTCCTGTGGGGCCTGGATTGGCGAGCCGGTGATCATTTGCTCTTAACGGATTGTGAACATCCAGGGGTTTTGGCCATTGGTCAACAACTTCAGGCCCGGTTTGGGATTGATCTCACAGTTCTACCCCTCCTTCAACAGGCCCAGGCTGATCCAGAACACCTAGTCACCTGCTTTCGCCAGGCTCTCACCCCCCGGACGCGCCTAGTTGCCCTCAGTCATTTACTGTGGAACACCGGCACGACTTTACCCCTCAAAGAAATTGTTGCGACTTGTCATAAACAGGGAGTTTTAGTCCTTGCTGATGCCGCCCAATCTGTGGGAATGATGCCCTTGGATTTACCCGGCCTGGGGGTGGATTTTTATGCGTTTACGGGTCATAAATGGTTCTGTGGGCCGGATGGACTAGGGGGGTTATATGTTCATCCTGAGCAGCTTGGACACCTTCAACCCACCTATGTTGGCTGGCGGAGTATTAAAAATGGCCCCCAAGGGTTTCCCGAATCGTTCCAGGCCACGGCCGCCAAGTTTGAAATTGCTACCACTGCCTTTCCCTTAGTCCCTGGCTTGACCGCTGCCCTCGATTTCCATCGCCAAGCTGGAACAACCCCCACCCGCTATGAACAGATTTGTGAATTAAGTACCTATCTCTGGCAAGGCCTGGCCAACATTCCGGGGGTACAATGCCTCACTTCAACCCCACCCTCATCGGGCCTGGTGACATTTCAACTGGAATCCGGTAAACACGGGGCCTTAGTCGAATGGCTAGAAAATCAAGGCATTTTAGTCCGTCTTTTACTTTTTCCGAATTCTGTCCGGGCCTGTGTTCATTACATGAGTTTATTGAAGGAATGCGATCAGTTAATTGGGGCTGTGGCTGAATTTACCCATGGTTAGTCAACCTGATTCATCCTTTTTAACCTTAAGTTTAATCAGAACTCTAGTGCCTTCATCCTGATTGGAATAAATTTCTAAACGTCCCTGATGGGCAGCTAAGATGCGTTCTACAATCGCCAACCCCAGGCCAGTTCCCCCTGGTTTCCGAGAATAAAAAGGTTGGGTTAGTTTGGGAATTTCAGTTGCGGGAATCGGTTCGCCCCAGTTTTGAATGGTGACGGTGACTTGTTGAGGATTTTGCTGATTGAAAGGAGGCGCGGGGTTGTTAACTTGAATCGTGCAAGTAATTGGCGTATGGGCTGGGGCTGCTTCACAGGCATTTTGAATCACATTAAAAAAAACCTGTTTGAGCTTATCCCGATCTCCTTTAATCCAGACGGGCCGGGGGCCAACTCGCCATATGATCGAGCGTCCTTGGGCTTCTGGTAAATCCTCTAAAATATGTTGGATTTCCAGGCCCAGAAAATTCAAATCAAAGCAAGACTTATTTAAGGTTTGGGGTTTGGCATAGAGCAGAATTTCACTCAGGAGCATTTCTAAGCGGTGGGCTTCCTCAAGGGCTAAGGTGAGGCGTTCTTGGGCAGCAGCGGGTAGGGCAAGCTTAAAAAAGTAATTCAGCCCCATTTTGATCGTAGTCAGGGGGTTCCGTAATTCATGGACAATCATCGTGGCAAACTCGCCAATCGCGGCTAAACGGGCCTGCTCCACCAGTTGATGTTGGGCCTGTTGGAGATCTGCTGTTCGTTTTTCCACTTCCTCGGTCAAACGCTGATTAAAGTCCTGCTGGGCCTGGTAAAGCAAGTAGTTATCAATTGCCGTGGCGGCCCGTTCTGCAAAGAGCTTGACTGTTTCTACCTCGGTGGGGTGAAACGGGCGCGGCTGCATATTAAATGAGCAAATTGTCCCTATCACTTCCCCTTCCAGGGTACAAAGAGGCACACCTAAATAGGATAAATAGCCTTCGGGGAGTTCGCCAAATTCTGGTTGTTCCCGCACATCATTGACACAGAGGGGTTGGCGCGTTAAGACCACCGTATGGGTGACAGTGCCGTAGAGATCACAAACGCGATCTTCAGGATCAAGGGGAAGGTTACTGGCAATTAATTGTTCCTCATTTTCCTTACAAAGAGTCACCACTGTCCAATCCATCATCAGAAGCTCACTGACTCCGCAAGCAACGGCTTCTAAGTAACTGCTTAAGTCTTTGGTACGGCAACTGAGGGAAGCCAGAATTGAGAGAATTTTGTGACTTTTCTGCCAATGCTGATCAGTCATCTCTACCACCAAACTGATGATTTATGACTAAAATTATCGTAAGCTATAGCCCACACCCCGAATTGTTTGAATGAGTCGGGGTTGATTGGTTGATTCTAGCTTTAATCGTAGGTAGCGAATATACACTTCAATAATGTTTGAGTCGCCAATAAAATCATAACCCCAGACTTGATTGAGAATTTGTTCACGGGTAAAGACCTGTCGCGGTCGGGATAATAAATAAGTCAGTAAATCAAACTCTTTGACGGTTAAATCTATGGGCCGTTGCTGCCGATACACTTCTCTGGTGCGTTGATTTACCCGTAAATCTTCAAACTCTAACCAATCCGATTCTTGGGGATGCTTTTGCCGTAAGCGGGCTCGAATCCTGGCTAAGAGTTCTTCAATGCTAAAGGGTTTAATCACATAATCATCGGCGCCCGCATCCAGGCCGGCAATCCGATCCGGAATATCGTCTCGCCCCGTTAACATAATGACTGGCATGACATTCCCTGTTGCCCGCAGCCGCCGACAAATTTCTACCCCCGTTAAGCCGGGTAACATCCAATCGACAATCATTAAATCTAACGGATGCTCACGGGCTAAAATTAATCCGGCCTGGCCATCATGACTGACCGTAATTTCATACCCCTCACTTTCAAGTTCCAACTGAATAAACCGAGCAATTTTGGGTTCGTCTTCAATCAGTAAAATCCTGCGGGTCATAGTCAAGAGCCTCCAGATTAACTCCAGATTAACAGGACTGGCTGAGAGATGCCTGAGTTACTCGCAATTGTTAAAACTTTATAAAGCATCAATTTTTTCGGGAAATTCCCAGCCAATCCTCCAAATCTTCTCAGGACTTTCTCAGACGGAGACTCCATTCTGTGGCTATTGACTGTTGATTACATGACTACCTTCTCGAACTTCATGTTCATATTCTCAAAGGAGAATAACTTTATGAACCTTTCAATTCTCGGTCGCATTAGTGCCGTAACCATCGCCGTTCTTTCCGTAAGCTCGATTGCGATTGCCTCTCCCATCGGAGGCCCCGGCCCCTCTCCCCGCCGGACAGTTCCCACCACGTCCACACCTGCCTCCGTTTACTCTTCTTCCCTGCCCGCGGCTCAATTCCCCAAAATCACCGGCGCAACCATTTCTGGCAGTTCCCATGTGATTGGGATTTCTGGCAATGGGATGAGCTTGAGCAGTGTCAGCATTGGCCTGCCCCAGCAGATGGAGAGTTTTTCGGGGATTACGCTACAAAATAAATCTGGAGGGAATATCCCGGCCCAAGTCAACAAACAAGGGGATCGTCTGAACATTAGTTTTGATAGCCCGTTGAAGGCCGGTACCTCCTTTGATGTTCGGTTTAACAATGTGACGATGCGGACATCTGGGGGTGAAAGCTTGCCCTACCAAGTCAGTGTTGTCCAGGCCGGTTCTGAGGGCGATATTAGTATTGGCACAGCCTTAATTAGTGTCCCGGTTCGTAATTAATCGTTGGCTTGACCCTTCGTTAACATCCTCATCCTGAGTTAGGGGGATTTTCTAAAGCTGGTGTAACTCGGCCAAGTTTCAGATACCCCCTAGCTTTTGTGTAATTTTCAAGCCAAGATTCAGGCGATAACCCTACATCCTTATGCTGTTGCGGACTCACGACTCTGGAATCCCTTGCCAAGCCCTTACCTCAAAAACAGATTGGGGAATGACCCAGCCCCTAGCCTCTGATTAAGCCAGGCCTTGTGAAAGAATAGGATGGTCAGGGGCAACCTCAGATATTAGGAATTGGAACTGGATACTTGGGAAACGTCAAAGCTCACAGAACGGTTTTACTCTGCGGCTACTATGGGTTTGGTAATGGCGGCGATGAAGCACTTTTGGCAGTGTTATTACAACTATTGCCGGTGGACGTAACCCCAATTGTTTTATCAGCGAATGTATCCGAAACCCAGGCCCTGCATCGCGTTATGGCCGTGAATCGGCAACAGTTCGGCCAATTACTCCAAACCATTCGCCAATGCCAGGGATTCATTTGGGGAGGGGGGAGTTTAATGCAAGATTCGACCAGTGTTATCAGTCCGCTCTATTACGGTGGGTTAATGCTCTGGGCACAAATCTGGGGCTTAAAAACCGTGGCCTGGGCCCAGGGGATTGGACCATTGACCCGACCCTTTTCTCAATGGTGGACGGCTTGGTTATTTTCCCGCTGCTCAGTGGTTACAGTCCGAGATTCCCAGTCGGCAGCTTGGTTGCAAAAACGTCAGATTTCCTATTCCCAGGCCCCCGATCCCGTTTGGGCATTAACCACCATTGCCTATGCTGAAGAGTTGCCCGATCAACGGGTTGCCATTTGCTTACGTCCCCATGCTTCTTTAACACCGAGGGGATTATCTCTTTTAACGGCGGCCTTGGTGGACTTTCAAAAAGCAACAGATACCTTCATTGTCCTCATCCCCTTCCAAAAATCCAAGGATGTTCCCCTGGCAACACTCCTCCAGGCCCACCTTCCCAAAGTGAGTAAAACGGTCTATCTGGAAAATCCCCGTCAACTTAAAGGCTTTTTTGAGACGGTCGAAATGACCATTGCCATGCGTCTTCATGCTTTGATTATGGCGGCGGCGGCGGGATCCAAATGCTTTGCCCTCAGTTATGATCCCAAGGTACAGGCTCTGGCCAAAGAATTAACCTTACCCCACTGGATTTTGCCCGATTTACCGAACACTGCCAGTGAAATGACCCAGGCCTGGTTAGACCTTTATACCCATGGGCAAGCCCTCTCTCCCAAACGCATCCAAGGTATCTGCCAGGCCACCCAAGCCCATCAAAACGCGCTGAGTATTTTTCCCCAGGCCCACTAAAGTTCAATCAAGATAATCTTCAAGTCTTCACAGAATGATAAACGATTACCCAACCTGAATCTCAGTTATTTCGGAAATGACGACATCAACCTCAGTGAGTTTTGGCGGTATTGACCAGCCCCACGCTACGCCAATCATTCCAGCCGCTCCGGCTGCTCTCGCCATTTGCCCATCCACATCGGCATCTCCAATCATCAGCACATTTCCTGGACTCTCCCCTAATAATTCACAGGCCTGGAGAAAAGGAGTTGGGTCGGGTTTGCTGGGCCCCTGATCTGTGCCTTTTTGGACTAGAAAATAATCGGCTAATTCGTATTTTTCTAGAAAGGCTTTAACATTCACGGTGACATCGGCCGACAACACCCCCAACTTTAATCCGGCTCCCTGTAAACGCTGCACCAATGCTAAAATTCCGGGAAATACGGGTGTATGGTCGGCTTTAACCTTCATAAAATGATCCACCTCGGCAAAGGCGGCCTGGGCAATCCGCAAAGACTCTAACCAACTCCGCCCCGTTTCGGCAATATAGGCCGCCGCGGCAATTAAGTTTTCTTGACGGGTTCCCACGGCCTGTAAACCACTGGGGTTGAGTCGGCCATTTTCCAGGCCAAAGGCTGATAATAGGGGGTCTTGGACTCCGGGAATTTGGGCATCAATGAAGCGGGCCCGCTTGGAGGTGATTGTTTTGAGATAATCTTCCGAATGAGCAAGAGTCCCATCCTTATCAAAAATAATGCCCGTAATTGAGGAAAACCGATGCCCAGCGCAGACAATATCAACCATATCCCCACCCTCACAGTTCCCCATCTAGCATACCTTTTGGTCTAAAATGCCAGTCTATTTTTATTGGGGCGAAGATAGCTACCGACTCCACCAGGCCTGTCAAGCCTTACGGGATAAACTTGTGGATCCGACCTGGGACAGTTTTAATTTTGAAAAGCTCTCTGGGGAACAATCGGACATCCTCATTCAAGCGATGACCCAGGCCCTCACGCCTCCCTTTGGCAGTGGACAACGACTGGTTTGGGTACAGGAAACTACGGTGGGGCAACGCTGCAGTGCCGAACTCTTAGCCGAATTAGAACGCACCCTGCCCCTGATCCCGGCCGAGTCCCATTTACTTTTAACCAGTAGTGCTAAGCCCGATGGCCGCAGCAAAGCGGTTAAATTTCTCCAACAACAGGCCAAGTTTCTCGAATTTAGTTTGATCCCGGCCTGGAAAACCGATGAGTTGGAGCAGCATATTAAAACGACGGCCAAGGGCCTGGGCCTGGAACTCACCTCAGAGGCAGTGGATTTACTTGTAGAAGCGGTGGGCAACGATACCCGGCAATTGGTGAATGAACTGGAAAAACTCCGGCTCTATGTCCCCCCTCAAATGACCATTACTGCCCAACACGTCCAAAATTTAGTCACGACCACCACCCAAAACAGCTTGGAATTGGCCAGCACGGTTCTGAAAGGGCAAGTCGGAAAATCCCTGGATCTCTTGGGCGACCTCTTACGCCAAAATGAACCACCCCTGCGTCTCCTCGCCAGTCTTACCCGTCAATTTCGGACGTGGTTATGGGTCAAACTCCTCAGCGATGCCCAAGAACGGGATCCGCAAGTCATTGCCAAAGCGGCGGAGATTGGCAACCCCAAGCGAGTCTATTTCCTCCAAAAAGAAGTTCAACCCCTCAGTCGCCAAAGCTTGGAACAGGCCCTCCCACTTCTATTGACGATGGAGCTACAACTCAAGCAGGGCAACGATCCCCAGATCACCTTACCGATGGGGATTATTCAACTGTGTCAGTGCTTTGGGAAGACTGGGCTGGGGCGGGATTAAGTTCTGGATTTTGCGACTCCATGCTCCCAGAATCAGGCGAACTATTGGCAGAGGCTAAGGATTCATTCCGGCGTTGATTGAGGGAACGGTGGGGGGTGGGCCGATTCCAGGTTTGCCAAGCGGCTTTGACTCCGGCCATGACGCTGCGGGTGGTAACACTGGCCTGGCGGACTTGTTGTTTGGCAGAGTCTAAGCTTTGATCCACTTGCTTGACAACTCGGCCAGCACTTTGCACCCCTTCACTGATGTCATCAGTCAAATCACTAATTTCCAGGCCCGTCAAACGAATGGCTTCTAGGGTTGGGGGTAACTCTCGCCCGAGGGTATCAAACATTTTTTCCGCACTGCGGGCCGCCCGTCCCAATTCGGCTAATACGGGCAATGCCGCCAACAAGACCGCCGTTAAGCAGACCGCTACCAGCAGGAAAGAAAGGGCTAACCAGAAAATTGGTTCGGTCACAGCAATTGCCCCAGGCCCCTAAAGTTTAACCACTTCGTCGTCATCCAGCGTTTCATCCACATCGGGTTGTTCGAGGGCAGTTTGGAGGGCTTGCCGTTGTTGTTGGGAGACTTCCAGGCCATCTTGAATCGCTTCCCGCAGTCGTTCAAGAGTGTCATCCCAACTGACCCGGGCTGCTTCCGAAAGGCGATCCGTATGAATTTGCAAGCTATCGGCTAAATCTTCGACGAGTTCCGGGAGGGCATCCGCAGATTTCTTGAGCATAGAGCGGGTTTCTCGCCCAGAGCGGGGGGCTAACAAGACACCAACTAGGGCCCCAATCGCTGTTCCGACCAGAACGCCACCTAAGAAAAATCCAGAACGTTGATTAGCCATAATTATCTTCCTCGTGGGGGTCTCCGGGATGTTCTAGGCGTGGGAATTGGGACAGAACGAAACCGAAATTGCCAAATCCGCTGGGCCTGGTTGAGCAGGGTCAGAGTTAATTTTAAGCGTTGCCAGGCCGAGGGTTTACCTTTGTCCCGCTTGAGATTTTGCCGTAGACCGCCCACACTAATCTGACCAATAATAATCACATTCGGAGCCTCGCCCAAAATATTATGGGTGTCTTGTTCCACCTGTATTAGGGTATCGGCAATCGCACGGATCATCACCCGGGCCTGGAGCAGTTGCCATGCCGTCAGCAGACATAGAAGGGCAATAAACAGATTACTGGCTAGGACAATTGTCACCATAACTGTCCCACAAGACTCAGAGCTAAGGGAAATGGACTTTACCGCTGATCATACCCCTCGGCCCTGAGGAATTGGTTAATTGAGAGATAAATTAAAGCTGAAGAAATCTCCACCCGTTAAGCAGCATGTTGACGATACCAATCAATCGTATGTTTCAAGCCTTGCCGTAAATCCATCTGCGCTGTAAATCCAAACGCCGCCTTAGCCCGTTCCGTATCCAAACACCGCCGCGGTTGCCCATTGGGTTGATCCGGTTGCCAGACAATTTTGCCCTTGAATTCCATCAACTCGACAATTAACTCGACTAAATCCTTGATCGAAATCTCAAAGTTCGTCCCTAAATTCACCGGATCAGAGTCGTCATAGGCAAGGGTTCCCAGGACAATCCCCCGAGCCGCATCATCGCCATAAATAAATTCCCGCGTTGGACTGCCATCACCCCAAACAGGAAGGTCTGTATCACCCCGTAATTGGGCTTCATGGACTTTGCGAATTAGGGCCGGAATCACATGGGAACTGCGGGGGTCAAAATTATCACCCGGCCCGTATAAGTTCACCGGCAAGAGATAAATCCCATTAAACCCATACTGTTGACGGTAGGCCTGGAGTTGAACTAAGAGAGCTTTTTTGGCCACCCCGTAGGGAGCATTGGTTTCTTCCGGATAGCCATCCCAAAGGTTTTCTTCCTTAAACGGCACGGGGGTAAATTTCGGATAGGCGCAAATCGTCCCGACACAAACAAACTTCTTCACCCCGGCCTGGTATGCCGTATGGATCAGTTGCGTCCCCATGATCAGGTTGTCGTAAAAGAGTTCCCCTGGCTTTTCCCGATTCAGACCAATCCCGCCGACATGGGCCGCCAAGTGGATGACAATATCCTGATCCTGAACCACGGCCTGGCAAACTTCAAGAGAGCGCAAATCATAGTCTTTCGAGCGGGGAATCATGATCTTGCCTTTGCTCGCCCCGGCCTGGAGGAGTTGTTGCACTACCAATTGCCCGAGAAAGCCCGCGCCGCCGGTGACGAGAATTTTCTGGTCGGTTAAATCCAGCATAAATTTAGTCCGCCTTGCTAATTAACTGCCGACTAGCGACCACATCCAAAACACTTTCACTGGTAATGGCCTGGCCATTGTTTTGACTAATTCCTACGGCCTGGAGATCTGCATTCACCATCAAGGCGACGAGTTCTGGGAAGGTGACAGAGGGCGACCAACCGAGTTTAGCTTTGGCTTTGGTTGGATCCCCAATCAGCAACTCCACTTCCGCCGGACGTAAATAACGGGGGTCAAACTCGACATAATCATGCCAGTCCAGATTGACATGGTTGAAGGCTAAATCTAAGAATTCTTTGACTGAGTAGGTTTCCCCAGTGGCGACCACATAGTCATCGGGTTGATCCTGTTGGAGCATCAGCCACATCGCCCGGACATAGTCTTTGGCATAGCCCCAGTCTCGCTTGGAATCCAGATTTCCTAGGTATAGTTTTTTCTGTTGGCCGGCCACAATGCGCGCTACAGCCCGCGTAATTTTCCGAGTGACAAAGGTTTCGCCCCGCCGGGGAGATTCGTGGTTAAACAAAATCCCGTTACAGGCAAACAGGTTATAGGATTCGCGGTAATTCACAGTCTGCCAGTGGGCATAAACTTTGGCACAGGCGTAGGGACTGCGGGGATAAAACGGGGTGGTTTCGCTTTGGGGGACGGCCTGGACTAGTCCATACATTTCCGAAGACCCGGCCTGGTAATAGCGCACGGCGGCATTGGTGCGTTGCTGATAGTCCCGAAGTGCTTCTAGGAGCCGTAATGTCCCAACGCCCACTGTATCCACTGTGTATTCTGGGGCATCAAAACTCACCCGCACATGGGACTGGGCCCCGAGATTATAAATTTCATCGGGCTGGACTTGTTCAATAATTTTCCGCAGGGTTGTTCCATCCGCCAGATCCCCGTAATGCAAGGTGAGTTGGGGATGCTCTTGGTGCGGATCCTGATAGACGTGATCAATCCGGTCGGTGTTAAAGGTGGAAGTCCGGCGAATAATTCCGTGAACTTCATAGCCCTTCTCTAACAACAACTCTGTTAAATAAGAACCATCTTGGCCAGTAATCCCGGTAATCAGGGCACGTTTAGCTTGAGTCATGTAGTTCAAATATCCTTATCTTTAAAGAATAGAAAAGATCATCAGATCACTGGCCTGGCCAAACCAGGGAATATATCTGGATTGCAAGGAGGATAGTGGGCAGGTAGGGCTAGTTGTTGAAAACACTAAAGAGTTAATCCAGGATAGATTTACAAAAGTTTGCCATATTTTGTCTCGTTATGGGGTGACTTTTCCGAAAAATAAGTTAACCTCATCCCGATTTCATTACCTGCCTAGGAAGCTTTTCTCATTAGATGGATAAAAATTTTCTGTTAATTGCCCATGTTCAATATGCCAAGTGACATCGGCAATGGCCTCAAGTTCTTGGGCTTCGTGGGTGACAATTAACAAACTCCAGTCCTTTTTTAATAGTCCTAATAAACTAATAAGTTGTTGCCGCATTGACCAGTCCAGTCCAGCTGTAGGTTCATCTAACAGTAGCAGGTAAGGTTGACGGATTAATTGCACAGCCAAAGCTAATCGGCGTTGTTGCCCCCCACTGAGGGCCTGGGGCCGAGTATGGAAGGGGAGAGTTTCTAAACCTACGGATGCCAGGGCCTGTTCAACTCGGTCTAAGGGAATTTCAGGATGCCCCAAGCGAAGTTCTTCAAGAATGGTTCCGCCACAAAAGTAGCGATCTGGAAACTGAAAGACCAGGCCGGCCAGTTGTTGCAGATGTTGGGGGGTGAGTTCTTGACTATGCCAGAATACCTGACCGGATGTGGGCGCTGCTAGGCCGGCCAAAATTTCTAAAAGGGTTGTTTTCCCGGAACCACTGGGGCCAATGATCAGTCCTAACTGCTGAGGTGCCAATTCCAAGGTAATATCCCGCAAAATGGCTTGGGGTGTTGCTGGAGGATGGTACGAGAGTCGTTTTAATTTAAGCAAGACGTTTGCCCTTGGAGTAAGACCCATGCCTAGCCAATTGTCCCCGATCAAATTAGGGTTTCGCCAGACTGCTCAACGTGCTTTATTAGCCTGTGCTGCCATTGTACTCACCCATACCAGTGGGGCCTGGGCGGCGGATCCCTTTCGGACTGGGGAAAACAGCCGTCCCATCTCAGATGCTACAGAAGCGGTCTTTGTGGCGGTCTTTCGAGAAGGTAATTATGTTAAAGGCCGGCAACTCCTACCAGCGGCACTAAAGGCTAGTGCTCAGGAACCCTTAACCTTAACGATGGCGGGGGGGATGGCTTTTCTCGATGGGAACTGGGCAGATCTAAATCGCTATGCCAATCAAACCATCCAAGCAGCACAACGACTATCCACCAAAGACCCTCTTCGTAGTAACCTCTACCAGGCCGTGGGTAACTTTCTTTTGGCGGCCTATGATATGTCTGATGGGGGATCCGGGC
This sequence comes from Synechococcus sp. PCC 6312, assembly GCF_000316685.1. NCBI lineage: Bacteria > Bacillati > Cyanobacteriota > Cyanophyceae > Synechococcales > Synechococcaceae > Synechococcus > Synechococcus sp. PCC 6312. The sequence continues at coordinate 129,392 of NC_019680.1, forward strand.
CGGTGGCCGGGGCAGCGTTGGCCTTAATGCGGGCTCAGGATGTGTTTGGCTATCTCAACCAGGCCAAGGCCATCAATCCCAATGACCCAGAATTAAACCTGATCCAAGGCTTTATTGAATGGGGCGTGGCCAATAATTTGGGAATTTTCAAAATTGAGGATGGGATCAACCGACTCCAAACTCAAGCTGCACCGCCCTACCTCAGCTATCGGGGCGTGGCTCTGGCCTATCGAGATCTGAATCAGTCCCAGGCCGCCCTAGAAGCTATTGAAAAAGCTCTTGCCGCCGCGCCCAATAACCCGGAATTGATCTATCTCAAGGCCCAAATCCTCAGTCAAGCGGGGAATAAGCAGGCCTCTCTCTCTCTGTTCAACCAGGCTCTGGCCATGGGGGATCAACTCCCGAGCGAACTGGTCAAGCAAATCAAGTTGGAGCGAGATCAAGTGCAAGCGGCGTTACCCCAGTAGAGTCTCCCCCAGAATAATCCCCCAGGCCTGAGCCACAATGGAGGAAATCCCTCATGATCGGGTTGGATTCAGGTTTGGGTGGAACAGAATCATGTCAGTTCTCGATGGCCCCTGGACACATAAATTCCTCATTAGTAACGGCATTAAGCTCCACTATGTCACCCAAGGGGAAGGGCCACTGGTGTTGCTCCTACATGGGTTTCCAGAATTCTGGTACTCGTGGCGGCATCAAATTCCTATTTTGGCAGCTACCTTCAAAGTCGTTGCCTTAGATTTACGGGGCTATAACGAAAGTGATAAACCACCGGATGTGGGAAGTTATGCCTTAGAGGAACTGGTTTTAGACATTGAAGGGGTGATCTCGAGCCTGGGCTATGAGCGGTGTATTTTAGTCGGTCATGATTGGGGCGGATTCCTGGCCTGGGGGGTGGCTGAGACCTATCCGCAACGGATTCAAAAGCTCTGTCTGTTGAATGCGCCCCATCCGGCTAAGTTTTGTCAGGGATTATTTGACCCTCAACAATTGCTCAGTAGTTGGTATATTGGTCTGTTTCAACTCCCTTGGTTACCGGAAACCCTTTTGGCATGGAACGACTACCAGGCCATTGTCACCATCCTTCAAAGTAATGCCATTAATCAAACAGCTTTTACTCCCGCAGATCTTGAAGCCTATAAAAATGCCGCCAGCCGTCGCGGTGCCTTGAGGGCGATGCTCAATTATTATCGAAATCTGGCCCCTGGCCTGGGGGAGCGAGATTGGCCAATTCTGAATATCCCCACTCTCATGCTCTGGGGGGAAGGAGATAAAACCCTCAGCCAAAACCTCACCTTGGGAACTGAAGAATATGTTCGTGACCTGAGAATCCACTATATTCCCCACTGTGGCCACTGGGTTCAACAGGAGCAACCCCAGCTAGTGAATCAATATCTAAGTGAGTTTCTATGACGATTGCTACACTTTTCAAGATTTTATGGCCGATCTCGATCTGCTAAGCTTCCCGTTTCCGCCACCAGCCAAGGAGAGTACTGGCACAGAAAATACTAGAGTAGGCCCCACTAACAAAGCCAATGATCAAGGCTAAGGCAAAAAAGCGCAGGGTTTCGCCTCCAAATAAAACAATGGCAATTAGAGGCAAGGTTGTAGTCAGGGTCGTGTTGATGGAACGAGTCAGGGTTTGGTTAACTGAGTCATCAACCACATCGTCAATAGAGTTTTCTGGATGGATTTTTAGATTTTCCCGAATTCGGTCATAAATCACGACCGTATCATTCACGGAAAAGCCAATGATCGTCAGTAAAGCCACGACAAATAAACTATCGACTTCCACGCCCAAGGTAATGCCCAAAATAGCAAAAATACCAATGGTGACTAGAACATCATGGACAAGGGCGACGAGGGCAAAGAAGGCATAGTCAAACTGAAACCGTAAGGTAAGGTAAACGGTAATCCCGACAAAGGAGACCAGTAAGGCGAGTAAACCGGAATTGAGGAGTTGTCTGCCTAGGGTTGGCCCCACTGTTTCGATTTGGGTTTGTTTCGGGTCAAATTTTCCTAAGCCTTGGGCCAATTGGGAGACTAATTTGGTGCGTTGATCTACATCTAAGGGCTGGGTGCGAATGGAAATACCCGTTTGGTCCACAACTTGTAAACTGCTGTTGCCTAACCCTTGTTCGCTGAGAATGGCCCGGACATCGGCTAGATCAATGGGGCTATCACAGGCCCCAGCCGAGTCGCAAGCTAACACCACTTGGAGCCGAGTTCCGCCCATAAAGTCCAGGCCCAGTTTTAAGGGAGCTTGAATTTGTGGGTTGAGCCAAGCCAGAGCCATAGCCACCAGACCCGCCAGGATCACCCCCAGAGATACGCTCCACCAGAGATAGCGATTTTTGGTAACACTCCAACTCATCGGGCTGACTCCAGACGGGGACAAAACCAATTGGGTTTACGCAAACTCGGAAACGTCAGGGAGATAAATAAGAGGGTGCGGCTACAGGTCAAGGCGGTAAACATACTGACAGCGACACCAATGGCTAAGGTTAAGGCAAACCCCCGCACCAGGCCCGACCCCAACCAAAACAAGGCCCCACAGGCGATGAGAGTTGTAACATTACTATCCAAAATACTGGCAAAGGCCCGCTCAAACCCAGCTTCGACTGAGCGATAGAGGGTGCGCCCGGCCCGTAACTCTTCCCTTGTCCGTTCAAAAATTAAGACATTGGCATCAACCGCCATCCCGATACTAAGGATAAACCCGGCAATTCCCGGCAGTGTCAATGTCACCCCCAACAGTAAAAACAGGGCATAGCAGTAGATGGCATAGAGAATTAAAGCAATGTTGGCAATGGCTCCTGGCAAACGGTAATAGGCCACCATGAAGGCTAAGACCAGTACCAGGCCCCCAATTCCAGCAATGACACTGCTGCGAATACTATCTTGGCCCAGGGTTGCCCCGACCGTCCGGTTTTCGACCAGTTCTAAGGGGACAGGTAAAGCTCCGGCCTGGAGTTGGACAGCCAGATCATTGGCGGTTTGGGCGGTAAATCCCCCAGAAATTTCGGCACTACCCCCTTGAATCCCTGTTTGGGCATATTCAACCGAGACGGTGGGGGAACTAATCAGCTTGTCATCCAGGAATATCCCAATGCTCCGGCCGGTACCAGCAACCCGCTTAGTTAAATCCGCGAAAAGAGTCGCCCCCTGCGAATCAAACCGAATTACCACACTCCAACTTTGGGAACCTGGCCCCACTGGACTGGCCAAGGCCTCCCGCACCATCGCTCCGGTTAGGTCAGTTTTTTCAAACAGGCCTTGGATGGCAGCGGCACTTTTAGCAAGGGACTCTTTATTTTTCTCCAGAGCGGCCTGGTTTTCAGCTAACTCTGTCGGTTTATTTTCATCTTCAAGCTGGGCCTGGGCCGCCAATAATTTAATTTGCTCAAATAAAAGTTGCCCTTCTAATTGCTTTTCAATCGGGAGTTGGGCTTCTGTCCCAGGTTTTTGCCAGCGAAAATCTAATTGAGCAGTGCCTTTAAGTACCCGTTCAGCTTGTTCTGGATCCGTGACACCGGGCAACTGAACCAAGAGTTTATCTTCCCCCGCTGTTTGGACTTGGGACTCCGAAACCCCCAGGCCATTGATCCGATTCTCAACCACTTTCAGGGTCGCCTCTAAAATTGTCGGGGTAATTTGCCTCACCTTCTCGGTTGTTTTCACTTGCAAAGTCAATTGGGCTCCACCCCGTAAATCCAGGCCCAGGCGTGGGGGGGTTTGGACAATGACCCAGAGTGCGGCAATGAGTAACCCGACAATAACCAGTAGAAACCCGCGGTGCTTACCCATAATGTCTGAATCCCTTATCCCGCTTTCCTTAAATCTGATCAGCCGTCATTTTTTGCACCGCTTCCACAATCTGGGCCGGTTGGACAATGGTCAGGTTTTCTAAGCGACCGTTGTAGGGGGTAGGAATATCTTGGGAGGATAATCGCAACACAGGAGCATCTAGCTCATCAAAGTACCGCTCATGGATTGAAGCACTCAATTCTGCCCCAATTCCGCCTGTTTTCATGCATTCTTCCACAATCACCACCCGATGGGTTTTCTGGACTGAAGCCCCAATGGTGTCGTAGTCCAACGGTTTGAGGGAAATTAAATCAATAACTTCTGGATCATACCCTTGGCTTTCGAGGGTTTTGACCGCTTGGAGAACATGATGCCGCATCCGGGAATAGGTCAGGATCGTCACATCAGTCCCAGGTCGGACAATTTCTGCCTTATCCAAGGGCAACCAGTATTCTTCTGCGGGAATGTCGTCTTTGAGGTTGTAGAGAAGAACGTGCTCAAAAAATAAAACCGGATTGGGATCCCGAATCGCTGACTTCAAAAGACCTTTGGCATTGTAGGCCGTCGAGCAAGCAACAATTTTTAACCCCGGCACGGCCTGGAAATAGGCTTCTAAGCGTTGGGAATGTTCCGCCCCCAGTTGCCGTCCGACCCCCCCCGGCCCGCGAATGACTAGCGGAATCTTGAAATTTCCCCCGGAGGTATAACGCAACATCCCGGCATTATTGGCAATTTGGTTGAAGGCCAAGAGCAAAAAGCCCATGTTCATCCCTTCCACAATCGGTTTTAAGCCTGTCATTGCGGCTCCAACTGCCATCCCTGTAAAGGCATTTTCGGCAATGGGAGTATCCAGTAAGCGCAGATCACCAAACTTTTTGTAGAGGTCTTTGGTAACTTTATAGGAGCCGCCGTAATGCCCAACATCTTCCCCCATGACAAATACGGTGGGATCATGATCCATTTCTTCATCAATGGCAGCCCGAAGCGCATTGAACATTAACATTTCCGACATGGGCGCATCCTACAAAATCTAGCCTAAAAAAGATGACTATTTCTTACCTTATCAGAATCTCTGGATGGTTCCGTGATCCCAACCCCAGGCCATCGGGCAAGCGCAACCCAAAAATGAGGATGGGATTACCCTCCAGGCCGAGTTGAGCATCATTACAATAGAGCTTAACTATGCTAAGTTTTCTGGCTCTTCTTCCCCGCTCCCTGACCACGTTCCTCTATGCCGTTGCTGCTCTTTTAAGGTTCTATGGAAACACCAACACCATCCCCCTCCCCTTCATCTCCCTCACCCTCCTGGATTACAGCTTCTGGGCGTTTATCTTGGGGTCAACGGCTCTCTTGGTTAATCTCGGCCTTGAGTGGCACAGTGGACATCGAAATCGCACACGCGCAGAGGAAGAAAGAAGACGAATTAAGGATAGAGAAGCTCGACAAGATGATTTTGCAGAGCAAGAACGAGACCGAGCAGATCAGGAAAGAGAACGAGCGGCTCGCCGAGCTAGAATCCAAAATCGATTCGCTATTCTCCAAATACGGTATCAACTTACCCCAGGCCAAGAAACAGCAGCACCCTTAAGAGACTTTCTGGCTTTCCTAGAAGAGTACGGGGAATAACACAAAACCGCCAAGCTTGATCCAGGCCCTCGCAATTCAGAATCCCCCAAAACGCTCATTGATCATCCTGTTAGAGGTTCTCAGGTGCGGCCGGATGATGCCCTGGGATTGGCACAGCCATCATAGACCCGATTGTTAAAGACAAAAATTGCTCGATAGAGGTGGGTCTGATCGCTCATGCCGTCACTGCATTGGGTCTGAATGAGGGTCAGCGAGTTAGTCTTGCCCAAATTGAAAAATAAAACCAGTTCTTCTGGACGACCAGCCGCATACAGAGGACGAACATAGGGAAATTCAGCTTGAGTCCCTGCTGGCGTACTATAAGCAATGCCACTCGGAGTAATATTCACGCCCCAAAAGGGTTCTGTCCCAAATGCCCGAAACTGCCAGGCCGGGGAACGTTCTGCAACTAATTCTGGCTTTGATGGGGATTGGGAATTGGGGAGTTTTAACTGACCTGTGCCGCCCGCCCCCTCCAGAGTGAAACCCAACCAGAACATGGGGACAATTAAAGCCAGCCAGCGTTTTTGCAGCATCCTGTTTGACCTGATTTTTACTTAATGTTGAGCAATTCAGGGGGTGTTGTGATTGCTATTCACTATGACTGGTGCGCAGAGGAGAGATGTTCCAGGCTTTGTCAGTTTTTATGACGGGTTACAAATTCTTAACCCAGGCCAGGCTTAAATGCTCTCATAAAGCAGAATTTAGTTACCCCACAGGCCAGCCATAAACCGTAAGCTCAGATAGCGCAACAGGGCCACTCGCCCCAGACCTTGTAAAATCAACCGTCGTAGTTGGACAATGCCCCAGGCCTGGTTGGAAAAGAGTCGATTGAGGATGTCTGTAAACCCCAAGATGAGCCAGTTTTGCCACAGCCGCCAGCGTTGATAGCGCTTCAAGACCGAGGGTGTACCAATATCTTCCCCCCGCTCCCAGGCCTGGAGAATCACTTGGGCGAGGGCCGCTGCGTCCCGAATCCCTAAATTTAAGCCTTGTCCCCCCACTGGATGACAGGTATGGGCCGCATCCCCCACTAAGGCAAACCGGGATTGGACATAGGCCTGGCTCTGGCAAAGTCTGGTGGGAAATTGAAACCGTGGCCCGAGGATATGGAACTCTCCCATGGCCGGATCCAAATGGGGCTGGAGGGCTTGGCAAAATTCTCCATCGGTCATATTGACCGCAATATCGGCCTGGGGGGCGGGTAATGTCCAAACAATCCGATACTGAGTTGAGGAGAGGGGCAAGACACCCAAGGGGCCGGTGGGCCAAAAGCGTTCATAGGCAATGGGGGCCTGAGTTTGGCTAAATTCCAGGGTGGCGACCACACAGTTTTGGGGATAGGGCCAGCCTTGTTGGGTAATACCGACCTGTTGCCGGAGGGAAGACTGACTGCCATCGGCGGCAATGACTAGGCGGGCTTCTAGGGTTAAGGATTCACCTGTAGAATTGCTTAAACTCAACCGAGTGGTATTAGCCTGGGGGGTCATCCCTTGGACAACATAGGGACAGAGATAGTGAATGTTATCAGCGTGATTGATCGCCCCTTGCAGGAGGGAAAGTAATGCGCCATGTTGGGCCACATATCCAACCGTATCCGTGCCAATATCCCTGGCCTGGTACTGCACAATGTAGGGATAGTTCCCATCGGACAGTTTGACTTCGGTAAAGGGCTGTACCCGGGGCTCTAGATCTGACCAAATTCCCAGGCCGGCCAAAATTTTTTGAGAACACAAATGGAGCGCATAGGCCTGTTGTTTAGCCGCGGCCTGGGATTGGGTTTGACGTTCCACAACTGCCACGGTCAAAGCCTGATTTCGGAAAAAACTAGCCAAGGTCAGGCCGACAATTCCGCCGCCCACAATCACCAAATCATAGAACTGGCCTGGGCTTAAGGTTTCTGGGCTTGACCGTAATGCTGTGGCAACCATAGAAAATCTACAATCTGATTTAAAACTTAACCCGTAATGATTAGCTTTCCAACCATGCCAGCCCCCCGATGTGGCGCACAGAAATAGGCATATTCTCCAGGGGGCAACGCATCGGTAATTTCTAGCTCATAGGTTTCATTGGCTTTAACCATCAGCTTGCTATGGGAGAGTTCACCCACCAGATCAATGGTATCGGCGGGAACCTTACTGCCATCAAAGATCACATTGTGGGGAGGGAGCTTATTGTTCTGCCACTGGACAACATCCCCTGGTTTGACTGTTAGGGTTGCAGGTTCAAAGGCCAAGTTGCCACTATCGGATCCCATCCGGATGGTGTAGGTTTCTGCCGAGGCCACGGTGACCGGCCCCAACCAGGCCCCAATACAGGTGATGATCACCAAAACTAAGCTCAGGATATGGATAAAAGGACGAGAGAGTTTACTGTTCATCTGCAAAGCTTGCTCCTAACTGCGCCGTTCCTAGGGGAAGAAATTCTGTGAATGCTTAAGTTTTGTTAAGCTCCTTTTCATGTTAACAAAAGGGTCGTGGCCTGGACGAATCGCGCTGGGAATAGCCAGCCCTAGAAACCCTGGATAGGGTTACCCTAAGCCAATTTCCAGAAATTTAAGGATGCCTATTTACAGGGGGGGCGGGCTGAAAGTCTAAATAAGTTAATAAAACCGTCCTAAGAATCACTGTAGGATCTGCCTCAGTAAGTCTTAAGCAATGAATGGATTGAGGCATGACGACAGTAGCAGCAGTGCAAGCAGCTTTGGCTTCTGAAGATCTGGGAGATCGGCTTTCAGGTGTTAATCAACTCCGACAACTTCCCCCTGATGTGGCTTTTGAACTGATTCAGCCCGTTATTGAAGATGCCAATCCTCGGGTACGTTATGCCGCTGTTAGTCAACTGGCCAGTTTGGGTAAATGCGATCTAGAAAAAGCCCAGGCCATCCTCTGTGATCGTCTCCATAACGATGGGGAAGTGGATGTTAAAGCCGCCGCCGCCGATGCCATTGGTGCATTAAAACTCACCGAAGCTTTTGCTGACTTAGCTAGTGTTTATAGCAATACGTCCGAGTGGTTATTGCAATTTAGTATTGTGGCGGCTCTGGGAGAACTGGGCAATCCCGCTGCAACTCCCCTACTTTTGGCCGCTTTAGAAACTGATCAGGAACTCCTCAAATTGGCGGCCATTGGCTCCTTGGGGGAGTTAGGGGATAGGGCGATTTTGCCAGTCTTAGCCAGCTACATTGACTATCCCGATTGGCAAGTTCGGCATCGCTTAGCCATTGCGCTGGGGCAAATTGGCGGCGAACAGGCCCACAATCTTTTGCATCAACTTACCCAAGATAGCTCTAGCACGGTTGCGGAAACCGCCACAACTTTGTTGGCCATGCAGTCCGCCTGAACTCAGGTATAATGACACCCTATGCCCAAAACGGCTAAATTTTCGCGAATCCTGATTCTCCAATTCAATTCAGCAAAGGTTTCTCCCCCGCTATGAGTTCTGTCTTGCGCTTTCTCATGTGTGCCCCAGAGCACTATGACGTTGACTATGTGATTAATCCTTGGATGGAAGGCAACATCCACAAGTCCTCCCAACATCTGGCACAAGAACAATGGCAAGGACTCTATACTATTATTTCCAAACGGGCTGAAGTTGCCCTAGTTAACCCGGAAAAAGGTTGGCCGGATATGGTCTTTACCGCCAATGCTGGTTTGGTTTTGGGCGATACAGTTGTCCTCAGTCGCTTTTTCCATAAAGAACGCCAAGGGGAAGAACCCTTTTTCCAGGCCTGGTTTGAGTCCCAAGGCTACACCGTCTATACCTTACCCCAAGACTTACCCTTTGAAGGGGCCGGCGATGCCCTGTTGGATCGGGAAGGTCGCTGGCTTTGGGCCGGGTATGGTTTTCGGTCGGAGTTAGATTCCCATGCCTATCTGGCTAAATGGCTGGATATTGAAGTCCTGTCGCTACGGTTAATGGATGAGCGGTTCTATCATCTCGATACCTGTTTCTGTCCCCTCAGTGGTGGTTATCTTCTCTACTACCCGCCCGCCTTTGATGCGTACTCCAATCGTTTGATCGAGTTGCGGGTTCCCGCCGAAAAACGAATTGCTGTGATAGAACCAGATGCGGTGAATTTCGCCTGTAATGCGGTCAACATCCATCAAACCGTGATTCTCAACCAGGCCAGTGATGATCTCAAAAACGCCTTAAATACCGCTGGCTTTGAAGTAATTGAAACTCCCTTAACCGAATTTTTGAAAGCCGGGGGAGCCTCCAAATGCTTAACCTTGCGCGTCACCGAACCTGTGCAAGCGGATATTCACGCCCAGGCCAGCCTGGAAACCCGCATCATTCGCCTCGAAGGGCATTTACTCGATTCTGGCTTAATCAATCGGGCCTTGGATGTGATTGTGGAAGGGGGGGGCAGCTTCCAAGTCATCAACTTTAACTTGGGTGAACAACGGCAAAGTACCAGCCAGGCCGAAGTTCGCGTCACGGCCCCCTCGCGGGATGTCATGGACGAATTAATGGCCCAATTGATTGACTTAGGTGCCATTGCCCCGCCCCAAGAACTCTGTGATAACAGCCTGGAAACGGTGATCCAAGATGGGGTTGCGCCAGATGACTTTTACGTCACGACCATTTATCCCACTGAAGTGCGTATTAACTGCGAATGGGTAAGGGTGCAAGGGCAACGGATGGATGGGGCAATTGTCGTCCGACATACTCCTGAGGGGCCGGTGGCGGAATGTCGGCTGTTACGGGATTTAGTCAAAGGGGATCAAGTTGTGGTCGGTGTGGAAGGGATTCGCACGGTACGCAAACCTGAAAGTCGGGAACAACGGGGCAGCAGCCAAGAATTTAGTTTTATGGGGGCTGGGGTTTCTAGTGAACGCAGGGTGGAATTGGTCGTCGAGCAAATTGCCTGGGAACTACGGCGGATTCGGGATCAAGGTGGCAAAGTAGTGGTGGTGGCCGGCCCCGTGGTCATCCATACCGGCGGTGGCGAACATCTGGCCAAATTAATCCGGGAAGGCTATGTCCAGGCCCTGTTGGGGGGAAATGCCATTGCGGTGCACGATATGGAACAGGCGATGATGGGAACTTCCCTGGGAGTGGATATGAAGCGGGGGGTCTCGGTGCGGGGGGGACATCGGCATCATCTCAAGGTGATTAACCAAGTTCGCCGGGCCGGAACTATTGCCGCCGCAGTCGAAAAAGGTTGGCTGACCCAAGGGATTATGTACGAATGTGTGAAAAACCAAATTCCCTTCTGCTTGGCCGGTTCGATTCGGGATGATGGGCCGTTGCCCGATACCGAAATGGATTTAATTCAATGTCAGCGGGAGTATAGCCGTCTGATCCAAGGGGCGGACATGATTTTGATGCTCTCCTCAATGCTCCATTCCATTGGGGTGGGAAATATGACTCCGGCGGGTGTAAAACTCGTTTGTGTGGACATTAATCCGGCGGTGGTGACAAAACTTGCGGATCGGGGTTCGGTCGAGTCAGTCGGAGTCGTGACGGATGTCGGTCTGTTCCTGAGCTTGATGGTGCAGCAGCTTAACAAGTTAAATCGTCCCTATCAACAGGCCAGGCCTGGGCAATTGGTCTCTTGATAATGTGAGCATTTGATCCGCCAGGTTGAAGCAGCGAAACTCAGGGGAGGGAGTCGTGAGGGACAGTGTTCCGGCCTCTAGGATCATGACTGATGCTATACAGTAAAAACAGTTTGACTTGTCTTATTCCCCCGATCACAGGCACGCGATTATGGCGCAGGCATCACCAGCCACAGGGCAGCGGTTACGCAATTTTATGATTGTATTAGTCGCGGTTTTCTTGGGCCTATCCATTTATGTGGGTAGTGGCTCCCAAAACAATCCGGCCACCCTAGCTTATCAGGCCGAGAATTCAACCCCTTGGGCTGAGGCTCAAACCAATGGCAAGCCGACCCTGTTAGAGTTTTATGCCAACTGGTGCAGTAGTTGTCGGGCGATGGCCGCTGATATTGGCACGCTTAAGCAAGATTTCAGCGAGCGGGTCAACTTTGTCATGTTGAATGTGGATAACGACAAGTGGCTTCCAGAAATGCTGAAATATAACGTGGATGGGATTCCCCACTTTGTCTTTCTCAACCCCCAGGCCGAGGTGGTCGGGATGGCTATTGGTCAGCAACCCTTGAAAATTATGACCAAAAATTTAACCGCCCTCGTCAATGGTCAATCCTTAGAATTCAATCAAGCCCTTGGCGAAACATCGGCTCTGAAAGCTAATCTTGGCCCTCAAACCGATGATCCCCGCAGTCATGGGAGGTTACCAAGCCGTTAAGCTCAACCAAGGTGGCTAAACAGTCCCCCCTAGCATGGAATTTGCATTGATTGATCACCTGAGCCAAACACAGTCTAGGATGTCCTCAGCAAATGTAGCTCTTCAAACCAGGATTGAGTTGTTGTGAAGTGGTGGCAGTTTATCCCGTTTGTTACACCCGGTATTCGGGCTTGGAATCTTGAGGCGCGCCTGCTCCACTGGCTAACCCTAATTTGGTTGGGCCTGGGCCTGGTTGTCCTGTTTTCCGCCTCCTTTCACACTGGCCTGGCTGAAACCGGGGATGGTCTCTATTTTGTCGAACGGCAATGCCTCTGGATCTTTGCTGGTTGGGTTGGGTTCCAGTTTCTGGTTAATACTCCCCTAGACCGAATGATTCAGCTTGCCTTGCCTGGTTTTTTTGTCACCCTTGGCCTGGTCTTTGCCACCTATCTCCCTGGCCTGGGCAGTACGGTCATGGGGGCGACCCGCTGGATTAATTTGGGTATCTTTCAACTCCAGCCATCGGAGTTCCTTAAACCCTTTCTTGTCCTGCAAGCGGCCTGGGTGTTCAGTCAGTGGTTTCGCTTAAAACTGGTATCCCGCTTAGTTTGGTTAAGTATCTTTGCCATTACCCTGCTGAGTATTTTGCTCCAGCCTAACCTCAGCACCACCGCCCTCTGTGGGATGACCCTCTGGTTTATGGCCTTAGCCGCCGGACTTCCCTACTGGCAGATGGGTGGGAGTGCATTTTTAGGGTTTAGTTTGGCCCTAACCAGCATTAGCTTGCGAGAGTACCAACGGCGGCGGGTGATGTCGTTTCTAGATCCTTGGTCAGATCAAATGGGTGATGGCTATCAGCTTGTCCAAAGCCTATTGGCCGTTGGTTCGGGCGGAGTTACAGGGGCAGGATTTGGGATGTCTCAACAGAAACTAGGCTATCTCCCAGTGGAGCATACGGATTTTATCTTTTCGGTCTTTGCTGAAGAAACCGGCCTGGTGGGTTGCTTGTTCCTGTTGTTGTTACTCCTTGCCTACGGAGCCGTAGCCGTTAGAGTAGCTGACCGGACTCAAAATCCGACCAAGCGACTGATTGTAGTGGGCTGCTTGGTGATGATACTGCTCCAGGCCTTGATCAATATTGGGGTATCTATTGGAATTTTACCGACCACGGGTTTGCCCTTTCCCCTGTTTAGCTATGGCGGTAGTTCCATGATCGCAAGCCTGGCGATTGCTGGCCTCTTGATTCGGGCGGCACGGGAATCCCAAACATCAGCGGTGCGCTCAATTAATTCCCCGTCATCCCGTCAACCTCGGATCAGCCAACGTAAAAGCAAGCTGGCCTCAACTTCTGCCGGATTCCCGGTCTCTAGTTCTAAGACAATCCGGCCGTGAGTTGTGAATAGCCTTCGATTGATAAGAACATCTCCAACACTATCTTCCTAGGCTTATTAAAACCTCTTGCATATACAAGGTTTCCTGTTGCCCAGTAAAAACTCTAATTTCTGAATCTTTATTAATCTTTCAATCTTTTCACTATTTTCAGATGATCCCTGCTTACTATAAGTAATTGAGTCAAAAATTCTAAATTACTTTATACGGATAAACAGCGCAATAAATAACATTTGATCTCATTGCTATACATTTTATACCCTAATTCAAACAACGGTCAGATTAAGATTACGGTACAGTATGAAAAAATATTCAACTCTTTAACTTATTTAGAGATTCAAGTCGAAATAATCATTCAAACTAGTGATCCCATCCGTGATCTTGGCTTTTGTGAGCTGAAAACTGATGGTTTCTAATTCCCTATTGCCTGATTTTTCAGATTTTGATTTTGGTTCAAGATTACAGAGGTGCGAATTCATGAATACCGAAAATATTATCATTTTAGTCATTGAAGATGATGAAAATATTAGAGAAAATATTGTTGAAATGCTTACAGATGCAGGCTTTCAAGTACTGGTAGCTGAGAATGGTGTTTCCGGTTTGAGAATTGCCCAGGAGAATCATCCTAACCTGATTTTGTGCGATATTATGATGCCTCAATTGGATGGTTATGGGGTGTTATTAGCATTGCGGCAAAAGCCAGATACGGAATTGATCCCCTTCATTTTTCTGACGGCGCGAGCGGATCGAACTGACCAACGGATAGGGATGCAATTGGGAGCGGATGATTATGTCACTAAACCCTTTAGTCGGGCGGATCTCCTTGAAGCCATTTCAACTCGTTTAGCCAAGGCTAATTCTCAAGAAGGATACAGTGATGTCAAAGTGGCACGGGAGCGAGAAAAACTTGAGCAAATGTATCACTATGACCCGGACTCTGGCCTGCCGAATCGCTTCTTGTTGCGGCGAAAATTTAATGAAACGGTGGCTACCCGCAACAGCTTGGCGGAATTAGTCGGGATTCTCACGCTTCAGATTCTGCAACTGCGCCAGGTAGAAATGGTGCTCAATCCCCAAGAACGACAACAACTGATCCTGGAGTTAACCCGCCGTTTAAGGAGTCAGTTAGGGGAAAAGGATGTTCTTTTCTTGATGGATCATGACCGCTATCTGATTATTGCGGCTGTCCCTAAGACTCGGGGGGAAATTCAAAGCTTTGTTGAATTAATTCAAGAGGTGATGGCTCAACCGATCCGAATCGGCACATTTCGCACCCGCTTATCGGTACAGATGGGGATTAGTTGCTTCCCAGAAGATGATATTCGCTTAGAGGGACTGGTGGAAAAAGCGGATCTTGCCGCGAGTCTGGCTTCCGAGGACGTGACTTACGAATTTTATTCGTCTCATCATCGAGAAGAAAACCTCGAGCAATTGATGATGGAAGATGAGTTGCTCCAGGCCTTAGAGGACTCTTGGTTTCGGGTCTTTTATCAACCAAAAATTGATGCCAACACGGGGGCGATAGTCGGGGCAGAAGCCTTAGTGCGCTGTCAACATCCGCAGAAAGGCCTCTTACCACCGGCAAAATTTATTCCTATCGCTGAAGCAACGGGCTTAATGGTTCCGATTGGCTTAAAGGTTCTAGAACAGGTCTGCCTGGATCAAAAACAATGGCATAAGCTGAGTCTGCCGCCGCTGAAGATTGCCGTGAATCTGTCGCCCCTCCAATTTCGCCAGGCCAACCTGGATCAAACTATAGCCCAGTTACTCGCCACCCATGAACTTCTCCTTTCCCCCAATTTCCTCGAATTAGAAGTGACAGAATCCTGCTTAATTGCCAATGTGCCCCGGGCCTGTGAAATCTTAACCTCCCTGAAAACTTTGGGGATCACCATCGCCATTGATGATTTTGGGACTGGATACTCCTCCCTAGAGTATTTGCAAGTGTTGCCAGTGGATGTGGTCAAAATTGATCAGTGTTTCGTTCGAGACTTAGAGACGAATCCCAGGAACGCCAGCATTGTTAAGTCGGTGATTCAACTGTGCCACGAACTGAATTTGCAGGTGGTCGCGGAAGGAGTTGAAACCGTTGCTGAGGTCAGATTTTTACAGAGTCTAGGCTGTGATCAACTCCAAGGCTATTTGTTTAGTCGGCCGGTGCCAGAACCACAGTTTTATCAATTCTGGCTGGACTGGTCAGCCTCAGACGCACCAGAGCTTTCCCAGCTATTGCCAGTATTTGCGGATGAGGCGGGCTAATGCGTGTCCAAACGGATGCTTACGAGCAGAAACGACTGGAAATCCTCAAAAGTTGTCGCCTCTTAGACACGGTTCCCGACTATGCCTTTGATCAGATTGTTTTAACCCTGAAAGAAGTCTGTCAGGTTCCTGTGGCTCTGTTTGGGTTAATGGATCAGGAGCGAGAATGGTTTAAGGCCAAAGTTGGCTGTGGCTTAACTGAAGCCCCCCGCGAAACTTCTTACTGTAATGTTGCCCTACAACAGCAGCAAATGTTGATGATTCCCGATACGCTCCAAGACCCTGTATTTATCAACAAGCCGGCCTATTTGAATGAGCAATTGGTGCGGTTTTATGCCGGAATGCCCCTGATTACCCCGGATGGCTATGGCCTGGGGGTGCTGTGTATTATTGATTTTCTGCCCCGCGAGCTAACATCCAGCCAAGTCCAAACCATGACCGAATTGGCCCGGCAAGTGGTGATTGAAATTCAAAAACGGCGGGTGATCGAGAGTATTAACCTGGAGGCTCTGGAGCGGATTAGTCATCATCGCCAAGATCGATTCTTTTGGAAATTAGGCCTGGGGTTTGGCCTGGTGATTGCCCTGAGAATTGCCTCCGTCCTCCCCACTCTTTGGATGACTGCTCACGCTCAAAAACTCTCAACATCGGTCATTCATACTCAGGAGATACTAGCCCACATCAACGAGTTGGAATTATCGTTGCGTGAAGCCCAGTTAGCCGTGCGGAACTATACCATCCTTAATAATCGCACTACTAACCTAAATAACTATGATACTCAGATCAAAGATATTTATCAGCATTTAGCTCAATTAAAGATTCTAACAGAAGATAACCCCAATCAACAGATGGAATTAAGAAAGTTAGAATTATTAATGAATGAAAAAATTAAAATTCTTAATCAACTGATTGATGATATTGATCGTCAAAATGTTGATATCGTTAGACGAGCCTATATCACGACGGAGTCCAACCCGTTAATTCCAAATTTAGTCCAAACGCTAAGGAGAGTTAGAGACCGAGAATTAGTCTTACTCCAACAGCGACGAAAGGCTTTTAAGGAGAATGATGAGTTAAGCTCAACCATAACCTGGGCAAACTTGGGGATTACCCTATTAATTCTGATTGTGATTCTGATCTGGATTTATCGCGAAATCCGCCGCCGTTATCACCGAGAATCTAAAGCAAACCAACAGGAAGAATTTTTAGAAGTTACCTTGGCCAGCATTGGGGATGCCGTGTTGATGACTGATGCCGATGAAACGATTATCCTGATGAATCCGGTGGCGGAGGTGTTAACCAATTGGCCCCACCAAGAGGCGGTGGGACAGAAATTTTCAACCATTCTGAACCTGATCAACACCGAAACCCAAGCACCCTATCCCTCCCCCGCCACTGCGGCTATTAAGTCTCAGGTGAATCAATCCCTACATAGTGCGGTGTCCTTAGTCCGGCGAGATGGAGAAAAAATTGATGTTGATGATAGCTGTGCCCCAATTATTGGCTCCAGTGGTTTAGTGGAAGGGGTAGTCATGGTGTTTCGGGATATTTCTGAGCAACGCCGCCAAGAAGAACAACTGGCCCAAACCCTGAGCCGCGAGCAAGAGATTAATGGCTTAAAAACTAGCTTTATTTCGATGGTCTCCCATGAGTTTAGAACTCCCCTCACGAGTATCTTTTCCTCAACTGAACTATTGGGATCTTTTGATGGAAAAACGAACCCAGAACGGCAAAAAAAACATTTTGAACGCATCTACTCCTCCATCTACCGCTTAGAACAAATGCTGGATGATGTCTTACTGATTGGTCGGGTTGAATCAGGTAAGTTGCAGTTCCAGCCCGATGCCATGAATTTAGAATTTGTGATGAAAGATATTGTTGATTCGATTCAAGCGGGGATTGGCCGCCATCACCAGATTAACGTTAGTTTTGACAATGTGGATCAGCCAGTCTTCATGGATGCCAAACTGATTAAATATATTTTTACCAATTTACTATCCAATGCCGTCAAATACTCGTTACCGATGCATCCTGTCGAGGTGAAGGTTGCCATTGTCAACGCCGGGGTTGAAGTCCAAGTGATTGATCAGGGGATTGGCGTTCCGGCGGAAGATTTACCCAAACTGTTTCGGACATTTCAACGGGCTAGTAATGTTGGCAATATTCACGGCACCGGCCTGGGGTTGAGTATTGTTAAAACCTGCGTGGATTTGCATGGCGGCTCAATTCAGGTGGCAAGTGTTTTAGATCAGGGGACTCGGTTTCGGGTGTGGCTCCCCAATCATTTGGCGGTTTTATCTAAAGCTAGCTAAACAGGATTGACTGATGGCCTAAGGGGGAGATTTTGGGTGGCTAGGAACTGCCTTGGTATGGTAAGAGGCCCCACTATTGTTGAGGAAGCATTGTATCGGGGGAATGAGAAGCTATAGGTTTCTAAATTACATACCCAATATGACGTGAACCTACCCGGTTGGGACTACGTAAACGTACCCGGTTGGGATCGAACCAACGACCGATCGCTTAGAAGGCGAGTGCTCTATCCGCTGAGCTACGGGTACACAAGTGTTAGGTAAAAACGGTAACTTAAGCCCAGGCCAATGACCGGCTGGATTAATTCAATCCTATCAGGTCATTAAGGTGGGGATGGCTGGGTTAACAAAACTGAATTACTCAGGAAATCCGACCAGGTGATATGGTGATGGAATCGGTTTTGATGGGGAGCAGCCATCAGACGCAAGGGGGAAAGAGTAGTGCCGAATCTACCGCTGTCCCGCAACTGTGATGAGAATTTCTAACCTAGGTTCTCTCAGTCAGAATGCCCGCCGATGTGATGAACTCCAATTAACGTTGCGTCTGCGAGGTACAGGCAAACATGAATATTTCCCGCTGGTTAAGCCTGGGGATGATAGCTGGGCTAAGTTTTTATCTTGTTATCGCCTCTCCCGCTCCTGCCTATGCCATGCACATTATGGAAGGCTTCTTACCTCTCAGGTGGGCAGTTTTTTGGTGGATTGTTTTTCTACCTTGTTTTTGGTTAGGCTTCCGATCTCTCAACCGTATTGTTAAGGAACAGCCGGAATTAAAGCTCCTTTTGGCTTTGGCTGGGGCGTTTACTTTTGTCTTGTCAGCCCTAAAACTTCCCTCGGTCACAGGCAGTAGCTCTCATCCAACTGGGACGGGCCTGGGGACAATTTTATTTGGCCCTTGGGTGATGAGTGTTTTGGGCGCGCTGGTTTTATTGTTCCAGGCCCTCCTTTTAGCCCATGGTGGCTTAACGACTTTAGGAGCCAATGCGGTTTCGATGGCTGTGATCGGCCCATTGGTTGCCTATGGAGTTTATTGGCTGATTCTCAAAACAACCCATAAGCAGAAAGTGGCGATTTTCTTAGCCGCAGCCCTGGCAGATCTGGCAACCTATGGAGTCACGTCTTTGCAATTAGCCCTGGCATTTCCGGCCCCAGTGGGCGGGGTTTTAGCCTCATTTCTGAAGTTCGGTGGCATTTTTATGATTACCCAAGTCCCCTTGGCCTTGAGTGAAGGATTACTCACTGTTTTAGTCTGGAATTGGCTCCAGGCCTACTCACCGGAAGAACTCAAATTATTAAAACATTTACCCGCAGCCCTAAAAGAAACCTAAAGCTTATGCACATTACAACCGAGACCGAAACCGAACAAGTCACCCTCGCGCCAGAAATTCGTGATTACTTGAAACTCGTCAGTGGCAGCAGAATTAAGTTTGTTATTAATGATCAGGGACAAGTCAAACTCTTTCCACTCAATGTTGAAGTTGAACCGCTGTCTGGAATCCTTCACTGGCCTGGGATAGCTGAAGTCTCTCATGAAGATATGGAAGCTGCAATTATTGAGGCCGCCAATGATTGGACTTGATCCTAATTTCTATCCATTCACCGCTGAGGTTGTTTCTCTCGATGCTTAAATCCCGTTCATTGCGCCTCAATCTTGGCTTAACTGCTGGAGTCTTAATCCTGATTGCTGTTCCCTTAGCCATGCTTCGAGAAGCTGAATTTTCCGGTGCAGATAACCAGGCCCAGGATGCGATTACCGCCCTTCACCCCAACTACAAACCCTGGACACAGCCAATTTTTAAACCTGCCAGTAGTGTTGAATCTCTGTTATTTGCTGCCCAGGCCGCTTTCGGAGCCGGAATGATTGGCTATGTCATGGGTTGGTATCGTGGCCGTCAGGAAGCTAGAACCGATGCCTCCCCATCCCCGATGAAAAATCGAAATCCGAATTGAATTTATCAATCTAACAATCTCAAACTAGAGCGTTATGTAGGCTGTTCTGAGCCATAAGAACCTGAGAAATCTTCCTAGAAAAACGCTTTTTAACCTATCCTTGTTTAATTCTCAATGGGAAACGTGATATGGCTAGTAAAATTCCTGTTACGATCATCACCGGCTTTTTAGGCAGTGGTAAAACAACCCTAATTCGCCATCTCCTCCAAAACAATCAAGGGCGGCGAATTGCAGTCTTGGTGAATGAATTCGGGGAAATTGGCATTGATGGAGACTTGTTACGCGCCTGCACGCCGGAAACCTGTGAAGACAGCAAAATTTGGGAGTTAACCAATGGCTGCTTGTGTTGCACGGTTCAGGAAGAATTTTTACCAACAATGCTGCAACTCTTAAAGCGACGGGATCAACTCGATCATATTTTGATTGAAACCTCTGGCCTGGCCTTGCCCAAACCCCTGGTAACTGCCTTTCGTTGGCCAGAAATTCGTCAGGGGGCGACTGTGGATGGTGTTGTCACCGTTGTGGATTGTTTTGCCGTAGCTGCGGGTCAATTTGCCCCAGATTTAGCCGCCATTGCTGCCCAACGCCAGGCCGATGAGAGCTTAGACCACGACACGCCCCTGGGAGAACTTTTTGAAGATCAACTGGCCTGCTCAGATTTGGTGATTCTCAATAAAACCGATCAAGTCGATGCGAATACCCAGGCGCGCGTCATGGTCGAACTTAAACAGGAATTGTCTCCTCGCGTCAAAATATTATCCACCCACCAGGCCCAAGTGAGTTTAGAGCTAGTCCTTGGCTTTAATGCCGCCGTGGAAGATGATCTGGATGCTCGCCCTAGCCACCACGACCTAGAGGAAGATCATGATCATGACGAAGACATCAACTCGGCTCACATTATCCAAGACCAGGAATTTCAACCGGATATCCTCCGCCAACGTCTTGAGGCCTTACTCCAAACTGAAGAAATTTATCGGATTAAGGGATTTGTTGCGGTTCCGGAAAAACCAATGCGTCTCGTCATGCAGGGAGTGGGCCAACGCCTGGATTATTTCTATGATCGACTCTGGCAACCCGAAGAACCTCGCCAAACCCGCTTGGTATTTATTGGGCGAAATTTAGATCCCGAGCGGTTAATGATGCATTTAATTTCTTGAAACACGTGGCTGATCAGGATGACCTTGAATGGTTTTGTATGCTGTTTTTTACTGCCTTGTTGTTGGATGAGTTCTGTGGAGCTAAACCTTTTGCTAGTAACTTTGCTTGAGGCAAGAACCAGTTGCTTGAAACTAATTTAACTTTATTATCCCGTATCAACTCTAATGAATCAGCAGGCGTTAGATCAATTTTGGCAAGCTTACCTAGAGTCAAATCCGACTGTTTTATCTACCAGTGATTATGCTGGGGCAGTGCAATTTGGCGATTATCCTGATTTAGCCAATGAATTAGGGCAGTTAGTTCTTAAAGGGAACAAAACCGCCACCTGCTCGGCTCTTTGGGAATGGGAAGCAGCCGCAGAGGAAATTCCTAAAGTTGGTCTCAAGCGCATTGTTATAGATGGGGCAAATAACCCTTTGTGCGTAATTGAAACCACCGAAGTCAAGCTTTGTCCATTTAATCAGGTTGATGCACAATTTGCAGCGGATGAGGGTGAAGGAGATTGTACTCTGTCTAGTTGGCGGCGGGAACACTGGACTTATTTTTCTCGAGTTTTACCTGAAATTAGTCAACAGCCTACTCCAGAAATGCCTTTGGTGTGTGAGCGTTTTAGAGTTATTTTTTCATAATTCTGGGAGTGTTTCTCCAAACTCAACTGGAGCACTGATACCTTGAGAGTATGTTAAGAGGGGGATCCCTAACTTCTGACCATGGGTATGACTCTTTCGCTCTCTGAGCAAAATACAACTGATGTTCTCATTGTTGGCGGTGGGACAATGGGGCTAGCCATTGCAATAGAACTCGCTCTCCAAGGGGCAAAACCGACCATCCTCACCCGTAATTTAGAAGAAGCCGCCCTCTATGCCGCCGCTGGAATGTTAGCTCCCCAGGCCGAACAACTGTCCCCCGGCCCAATGTTGGACTTATGTTTAGCCAGTCGCGCGCTTTATCCCGATTGGATTAGTAAATTAGCCCAACTGACGGGCCTGGATGCCGGCTATTGGCCCTGTGGAATTCTTACTCCGGTTTATGACGATCAAAATTATCCCCAACCCCAAGTTAGCCCCCCAACATCTCCAGCCCCGGAACTCTCAGACTCCAAAAATCTGGCCGCCCACTGGTTAACGGGAGAGGCGTTAGAACAACGACAACCAGGATTAAGTCGCAAAGTTAAGGGGGCCTGGTGGTATCCCAAGGATGGGCAGGTGGATAATCGGGCTTTAGCAAAGGTATTGTTGACGGCGGCGAGAGAATTGGGGATTGCAATCAAAACCAACACAACCGCCACGGAGTTTGTAACAACGAATCAAAAAATTAATGGCATTGTCACCAACACCGGACTTTGGCAGGCCGAGCAGTATGTCTTAGCCAGTGGGGCCTGGAGTCAGAGTTTAGTGCCGATTCCTGTGACTCCCCGGAAAGGGCAAATGCTCTCTCTTAAACTCGCCCCTGATCAACCTCGCCCCTTAAATCAGGTCATCTTTGCCCCAGATGTTTATTTAGTCCCGCGCCAGTCCGCGCGAATTGTCATTGGAGCCACCAGTGAAGATGTGGATTTTGCCCCTGGAAATACGGCTCAAGGAGTCCAACAACTCTTAAACGCTGCGATTGCTGTCTGCCCGGCCTTGGCGGAATTAACGATTGAAGAAATTTGGTGGGGATTTCGCCCCTTAACCCCCGATGAATGGCCGGTTTTAGGTCAAGGGGCCTGGGACAATCTTTGGTTAGCTACCGGACATTATCGCAACGGTATCTTGCTTGCCCCCATTACTGCCTACCACATCAGTGAGTCTGTTCTCAAGGGGCAATCGGTTCCTTCCCTAACTCCCTTCAGCTACCAACGCTTTTCATAGTTTCTGATAAAAATTAGTCTGAACGACTATGACTGCTCCCAGCCGGACAAGAATTAGTTCAGAAAAGTTTGATGACCACTGACCTCACGATTTCTATCGCTCCAGAACAGCTTGGATCGCGCAATGTAATTCAGATTTAAACTGGCTGTAAGTTGTTAACCTGTTCATAAACTACTGAAGCCCCTCAACCCACCTTATTAATTCTCAATCTTGTAAACAGTCTTTGCGAAACCTATCAAATCTGATAACGATATGAAGTAAGTTGTGCCTTTGCCACCAGATAATTAAAGTAGAACTGGAATAGTTGCTGTTGTGATTTGCGAGGATTGAGAGTCATCATGTTTAAAAAAATTGTCGTGGCTGTAGATGGAACTGATTTGGGGGATCTGGCCTTTCAAGAAGCCCTTGCCATGGCCCAGGCCAATCAAAGTAACTTAATGCTTGTCCATGTCATGTCCCCGATGAATGAAGCCTATCCAGATCCAATTTTTGCTGCACCGGGAGCTACTGGGGTCTATGTGGGTCTCCATGAAGAAGTGATGAAAGTTTATACCGAACAGTGGGAAGCCTTTGAACAACGGGGCCTGGATTTACTAAAAAACCTTACGGAGATGGCCACTGCTGCGGGTGTACCAACGGAATTTACCCAGGCCCTTGGAGATCCGGGTAAGGCGATTTGTAACTTGGCCTTCGAGTGGGACGCTGACTTAATTGTGTTGGGGCGACGGGGCCTAAAAGGATTGAGTGAATTATTCTTGGGTAGCGTGAGTAACTACGTCCTGCACCATGCCCATTGTTCCGTTTTGACGATTCAAGGTGCAAAAGCCAAAGCTGCTGAATAATCGACCAGCCAAAATCAGCACATATCCAGATTAGGGAAGTGGATAACTTATCTCTGGCTAGAAACCCTGATCCTCAATGTTTTATGCTCAGTTTATCCCTCATGGTCAGCTCTATGGTGCAACGGATTGTTTCGGTTTTCATTTTGGTCGTAGCCCTAATGCTGGGTGGCTGTGGTGCCAATGCCGCTACGGGCCTCCAGGCCTATGTGGATAGTATTGATGGCTATGAGTTTCTCTATCCCACGGGTTGGGTGCAAGTGGACGTTTCTGGAAACGCCGATGTTGTGTTCCATGACATCATTCAAACCTCTGAAAATGTTAGTGTCGTAGTCAGCCAAACCAGTAGCAATAAGACCTTGACGGATTTGGGTAGCCCGGAAGAAGTGGGACAACGCCTGCTCCGAAATGTAATTGCTCCTCAGGAATCTGGACGTAATGCGGAATTATTATCAGCCGCCGCTGCGGAAATTGGCCCCAAAACCTATTACTCTTTGGAATACCTGGTTCAAATCCCGGCTGCCAATGGTGAATTCCAAGAGCGACATAATCTCTCAACCATTGCGGTTAGTCGGGGCAAGGTGTTTACCCTCAGTGTGTCTGCCCCAGAAGGTCGCTGGCCAAAAGTAGAAAATCGCTATCAGCAAATTGCTCAGTCTTTCTCGGTGTATTAGAATATTGATCCTGCACATCAGGGGCCTGGGGAGTTAGCTCAGTTGGTAGAGCGTTGCGATCGCACCGCAAAGGTCAGGGATTCGAATTCCCTACTCTCCATAAGTAAAATCGAGAAGGCTCTGAACCACTCTCTAACTATTTCCTCTGATTTCCGATGATGTTCCAACACGCTTATATTGGCTAATGCCGTCACCAAGGAACGTTGCTGAAAGACAAAATGCCCTATTTTGACTCAGTTTGATTAATCCATCCCTAAAATGCAAAAGTGTTTTTAACCCTAATTTTAAAATATTGACTTGTTTCCTATCGTTACTTAGAACTGTTGTCACTGCCTAAATCTGGAAAAATTATAGAGATCGGTTCACAGCACTTGGTCACTGGATTTTCTAACTGGGGTTCTATTAACCGCCAGTCTGACGTGAAACTCGCTATTGTCTGAATCTAGAAACTTATTTAAGATGAGAAATACCCCCTACCCTTGAGATTTAAAGTGGAGCCATCTAATCCTCTAGGTTCTGTGATTCAGGGATGTTTGAGTCAAGGTTTAGAGATTCGCTTACATCCTGATATTTCGGTTGAGGAAATGCGAGTTGGTAAGTTTCTTGTCATTCAGGGGATTAAATCACGCTTTTTCTGTTTATTAACTGATGTTTCTCTAGGAACAACGAATCCCCGTATCCTGGCCAACCCACCCGCCCCCACCAATACCTTTTTGCAAGAAGTTTTAGCTGGGAGTAGCACCTATGGGACGATTAATCTGGCACCAATGCTGATGATTACCCAGGCCCGCCCAACTCTACTGCCATTACCCACAAGTCGCAACCATAAACGCCAAAAACAAGGGATGCCGCCCCAATCAAGTGCCGAAATAGAGTTGTTGCCCGTCAAAACAATTCCCAGTCATTTTAGTCAAGTTTATGAAGCCACCCCAGGGGATTTCCGGGCCGTTTTTGGTTGGGAAGATGACCCCCATCGGCGGAATTTTACCATTGGGCAGCCAATTGATATGGATGTACCGATTTGTTTGGATTTAGATCGGTTCATTGAGCGTAGTAATGGCATTTTTGGCAAGTCGGGAACGGGTAAATCCTTTTTAACACGGTTATTATTGGCCGGAATTATTCAGAAACAGGCAGCCGTGAATTTGATCTTTGATATGCACTCGGAGTATGGCTGGGAAGCAACTTGTGAAGGTAAAGATCTCCGAATGGTGAAAGGACTACGGCAACTCTTCCCAGCCCAAGTACAAATTTATACTTTGGATGTAGATTCCACAAAGCGGCGGGGAGTTAGGGATGCCCAAGAGTTATTTATTGGCTTTGATCAAATTGAAGTTGAAGATTTGATGTTGGTTAAAAATGAACTGAATCTTTCCGATGCTAGTTTAGAAAATGCCATTATTTTACGGAATGAGTTTGGCCAGGCCTGGATTAATCGGTTACTCGTGATGACTAACTCAGAAATTCAGGAGTTTTGCGAAACCAAAATGGGGAGTAAGGCTTCGATCATGGCCCTGCAACGGAAGTTAACCCGCCTAGAAGGCCTGAAATATCTCCGCAATACCACCAGCCATAACTACATAGGGCAGATTTTAGCCGCTTTAGCCAATGGGAAACACGTCGTGATTGAATTTGGGTCTCAGGCCAACCTGCTCTCTTATATGCTGGCCACCAATATTATTTCGCGCCGCATCCACCAGGCCTATGTCCGCCAGGCCGAAACCTATCTCCAATCTAAAAATCCCAGTGATCGCCCCCGCCCCCTCGTCATTACCATCGAAGAAGCCCACCGGTTTTTAGAGTCAGCCACCGTCAAGCAAACTATTTTTGGGATCATTGCCCGAGAAATGCGGAAATATTACGTCACATTGTTGGTCGTGGATCAACGTCCCTCAGGCATTGACAGTGAGGTGATGTCCCAAATTGGTACCCGGATTACCGCCTTACTGAATGACGAAAAAGATATAGATGCGATTTTCACGGGGGTATCCGGTGGGCAAAGTTTGCGGGCCGTTCTGGCTAAATTGGACTCAAAACAACAGGCTTTGGTCTTGGGTCATGCCGTACCGATGCCAGTAGTGATTCGGACGCGGCCCTATGATGTCCAGTTTTACGAAGAAATGGGAGACATGGCCTGGTCAGACTTATCTACTCCGGCTCTTTTGCAACTGGCCGAAGCCGCCAAATCCGATCTCGGTCTTTAGATAAAATATAGAAAAAGAGGGAAATTTATGACAACTTTGTGGCAAAAAGCGTTCTTAGAAGTTCAGAAACTCCCTGACTATCTTCAAGATGAACTTGCCCAACAATTATTGAATGATATTGAAAATGAACTGAAGTGGCAGACGACTCTATCTGATCCAGATATTGAATTAGGAATTTTGATGGAAATGGCCCAAGAAGCTCTTATTGAGGAAGAACTAGGAGAAACTGAAGATAAGGGCTTTGGAGAAATATAATAAAATTGGTTCTGCCTCAGAGAATTCTTAGATAAACTAGTCCATCTTCTCATGTTAAATGCCTGGGGGTTAATCCCCTTTCTTATGCAGTAGTTGTCCTAAACATGCTATGCAGCCAAAACGAATTTTACAGATTCTGCTTACTTGAAGAAATACTTTATAACCAATCGTAACCTGATTACACTAACAAAATTCTCTAGAGCTATGTTTTCAGTAATATATTTCGTGTAACCCTTATGAATTCATCCAGAACCAAACGGTTTCGTCAGTTATTCTTACTTCTCCCGGAGAGAGTCCAAGAAACAGCTCAGAAAAATTATGAGTTGTGGAAAAATAACCCATCTCATCCCAGTCTAGAATTTAAGGAAGTCAAGCCCAAGCAAAAAATCTGGTCAGTCAGAGTAGGGATAGGCTGGCGCGCCTTAGGAATTATGAAGCTAGAAGAAACGAAAATCATTTGGTTTTGGGTAGGATCACACTCTGAATATGACAAGATTTTAGGGAAGAAATAGGAGTAATCCCCCGAAATTAGCCCCCTAAACCCTATGCTAGACTTTTTTCATTACCC
This sequence comes from Synechococcus sp. PCC 6312, assembly GCF_000316685.1. Taxonomy (NCBI): domain Bacteria; kingdom Bacillati; phylum Cyanobacteriota; class Cyanophyceae; order Synechococcales; family Synechococcaceae; genus Synechococcus; species Synechococcus sp. PCC 6312. The sequence continues at coordinate 156,535 of NC_019680.1, forward strand.
AATATCACTGGTTGCGGCTGAGTTTAACCCTTACCTGTAGAGTTTCATAACCCCAATGATCATCCAACTCCAGGCCAGTTTGAGTGATGCGGCCCTTCCCGCTAACCAGGCCAGCCAACGCCAAATTTCCGTCTCCCTCTCTGCCCAGGCCAACCAAACCGGCCCCAATGCCCCCCTGAATGTCTGCCTAATTTTGGATCACAGTGGCTCCATGGCCGGGCAACCCCTAGAAACCGTCAAAAAAGCGGCCCAAAGTATTGTGGATCGGATGCGCCCCCAGGATCGCCTCGCCATTGTCATTTTTGATCACAGTGCCAAAGTCCTTGTCCCCAATCAAACCGTGACCAATCCGGCCCAAATTAAAGCCAAAATTGCCTCCGTTACCGCCGCGGGTGGAACCGCCATTGATTTAGGGATGAAGTTAGGGTTAGAGCAACTGGCGGAAGGTAAAAAAGATGCGATTTCCCAGGCCTTTCTCTTAACCGATGGCGAAAATGAGCATGGAAATAATGAAAAATGCCTCACCTATGCCCAATTGGCCACCACCTATAACATCACCTTCAATGCCTTGGGTTTTGGCGAGCATTGGAATCAATACACCCTGGAAAAAATTGCTGATGTGGGGGCAGGACTCCTGAGTTACATTGAATACCCGGAACAGGCGATCTCGGTATTCCAAGAGTTGTTCAGCCGGATCCAATCCATTGGTTTAACCAACGCCCATTTGGAAATAAACCTCGGGTCAGGGGTGAAATTAGCCGACCTGAAAGCCGCTGCCCAAGTGGCCCCAGAAACCATTGAACTGGATCAACAAATTAACCACCTTTCCCCCAATGTTGCCAGTATTCGGATTGGCGATATTTTAATAGCCAGCCCCCGCACCTTGCTGATCAATGTTTACCTGGATCCCTTACCTAGCGGAACCTATCCCATGGCGGAACTCCAGGTGAAATACGACGATCCAGCCCAAGGCCTGACGGGATTGCTCTCTGATAAAATTCCCCTGATGATCAAAGCCGAAGCGACCTATCAGCCCCAACCCGATCTAGAGGTGCAAAAGAGTATTCTTGCCTTGGGAAAATATCGTCAAACCCAAATGGCTGAGAAAAAACTGGCGGCGGGAGACAAGGCCGGGGCGGCAACTCTGCTCCAAACGGCTGCTAAAACGGCCCTCCAAATGGGAGATCAAAATGGGGCAACCGTCCTCCAAAAGACAGCTACTCAACTTCAGGCCGGAGAAGAACTCAGCCAGGCCGAGCGCAAGAAGACCCTCTTAGCGTCCAAAACTGTTCTCGGCGCGCCCCCCACTCCCTAATGTTATGTCCGGTGCTTTAATGGTTCATTTAATTCTCTACAGTAAGCCGGGATGTCATCTCTGTGCGGGCCTGGTGGAAAAATTAAATCAGATTCAAGACCTCCTATTTGAGTTGGAAATTCGCGACATTACAACTCAGGATCATTGGTTGAATGCCTATCAGTACGAGATTCCGGTTCTCAAGCAGCTGATCAAGGGTCAAGAGATGCCAATTCCCCGCCCCTCACCCCGCTTATCCGCCAGTCAATTAGCAACCCATTTACAAAAACATTTGATTGGGACTCCGGCATAAGCATTTATTCTGATTCAGTTGGTTGGCATGAATGATTATTACAAACTCTTGGGACTATCCCCGCGAGCCTCAAAAGCTGAAATTAAAGCCGCCTTTCTCCAACTTTGTAAAGAGTATCACCCCGATAAACTCCCCCCCGGTACACCGAAAAAAGCCCGTCAGTTAGTTGAAGAGCATTTCAAAAAAATTAACGAAGCCTATCAAGTCCTGTCCGAGCAAGAAGCACCACCAACCTTCTCCCAACCCACTAACCCGGCCTGGCAGACTCAAAACGAGCCCACTCCCGAACCCCCACCCTACTATCGAGATATTTTTAGTCCTCAAAAAATGAATCGTGTTTCCGAACGCTTGGAGCAGGACTGCCAGGAAATTGAACTCACCTATCAACGCCGCCTGAACGAAATTCACCAGACCATTAGCCGCCGCATGGGAGCCTTAGGGATTCAACCCAGGGATCTCACCGCCATGACTCGGCAGGGAAAAGCCTCGATTGTCATTTTCTATAGCCTTTTAAGTTTAGTTAGCTTGGCTGTTGTGCAGGGAATGCTGATTGTGATTCGCCAGGCCTGGATCAACGGTTTCCCAATCCTGTGGATACTGCTCGCTCTGCTCTTTTTACTGGCCTTGGTGGGAATCTTGGCGTTTGGGTTTATGGCCATCAAATCATGCTTAATTCCAGTGGTATCCCAGGCCATCTTTAACCAGTCCCAACGGATCAATCAAGAACTCAAGCATGCCACGGCGAAGGCAAATCAGAGTCGCACCGAAGCAAAACAACTCTGGCAACAACAATTGCGTCAACAGATTGACTTTTATAAAACGATTCCCATCTATAAACTCACGGCAGATTATGTTGCGACTCTTGATGCAGAACATCAGTTTTTCTTGCTCCAGGCCTTGCGGGAACGATCCGATTTTGGTCAACTCGATCACAGTCTCAGAGAAGTAGCTCAAATCACAATTTCCATGGGCATTATGAATATGCTTTTTGGGGCCACAACCGTGGTTAAATCATGACCATAACTCAGAAAAATAAGATTTGCGCCTGATCTTAACAACGTCTATCTATCTATTGGGCGGGCTAAAGTTTAAGAACGAGATGCTACTCGGAGTCTATCCCTGGCTCAAACGACCTCAATCTTAACCCGACCTCAAAGGTGTTTAAGACGCAGCGTTTACCTGACCTCTTTTTATCGACCAATACTATCCATAGAGGGGAATCTCATTATGAATTTTCCAATAAATAAGATAAAGCCAGGCATATCAGTCCATTCTGCACAGCCTGCATAACGTTATAATGCTTAGATAGCTATCAACTGCATTGGTTAGGCTAACTCTACTCATACAACGAGCGTTTAGATATAACCCTATGGCCAGCCTTTTCGAGCCAGACTTCAAATATACAGCCCGAGCCAAGGCTATTTTCAAAGAACTCCAGGGTAACTTGCTGCCAATTTACTTGGAGTTAATCGAGGAGGGTTTTTCACCCCGAGAAATTACTGTTCTGGTCAATACGGCGGCAACCCAAACCGAAAACGAGGCGGTTCAAGAGTGGCAGGAAGTCAACTGTCATCCCCAGTCCTCCCCAAGCGCACCCTTGCCAACCCTCTGTGAAACCTTAGGAACTCCCCAGGCCTGAGTCTTTTTTACTTTTCTAAAATTAGGCTGTACCGACAAAGCTGATATCAGGAAACTTACCTTGGGCATCGGCAACGGGGCGATTGTTTCCTTCTTCTTGCCAATAGTTGATAATCTCTGTAGCCCGATTGAGGATTTCAATCCGTTCAGCTTCTGTGATCCAAGATTTACCTTCGATTTCGGTTTTCAGTAATTCCCAGGCATCGGAGCGTGGCCAGAAGAAGTAAGAGGTGAGCGGGCTGGTTCCTTTCCCGACTACTTGGTCAACGGCAATGGCCACATTCTTTTCTAACCACAACACTTTCAAAATGTACTTGGACAATTAAGCCTCCTAAAACAACCAGACTCAAAAAAGGACTATCCTTGATTATACTTCTGTCAGGGATGCCTCAGGCCTGGGGGGGTATTTCTGGCAGGGGTTTGTTCTGTTGGTGGCCGGGTTATGCCTCACACTCCAATTGCGGTAATTTTTGATATTGACGGCGTTATTCGGGATGTGGGGAATTCCTATCGGCGGGCCCTTGCGGACACAGTTGAGCATTTTACCCAGGCCTATCGCCCCACCCCAGAAGACATTGATCAACTCAAAGCCGAAGGGTGTTGGAATAACGATTGGGACGCGTCCCAGGAATTAATCCGTCGCTACTGGGCAACCCAGGCCCCTGATGTAACTCCCGCCCTGAGCTTTGAGACCATTAAGGCCTTTTTCCAATCCAAATATCGCGGTGAAAATTTTAATGGCTATATTCGCGATGAACCTCTTCTCGTCAATTTAGAGTTTTTTGCGCCGTTAACCCAGGCCGGAATTCATTGGGGTTTTTTTAGTGGAGCAACGAGAAAGTCTGCTGAATATATCTTGACAGGCAGATTAGGCTTATTATCTCCCTGCTTAATTGCAATGGAAGATGCCCCCAGCAAACCTAATCCCACCGGACTATTTCAGGCCCTTGAGCAACTTAACTTCCCACTTCAGCCAAACTCTACGGTCATCTATGTTGGGGATACGGTGGCAGATATGCTGACCATTAAGCAAGCGCAACAACAAGCTGACTATGGCCATTGGGTTGCCGTGGGAGTGATTCCGCCCCATGTTCAAGATCGTCAAGCTTATACCGAGATTTTGCTCAAGGCTGGGGCCTGGCAGGTTTTGGATCAGACCTTAGACCTAACTCCCCAACTCATTTACGGGTTAATGACCCAAGTCCACCTTACGAGCTAATCCGTTCGGCTAGGGCCAGCCAACGTGCTGTAGCCGCGTCAATGGATGCATTTAAATCTGCCAACTGTTGGGAGAGTTTCTGGAGTTCCGTAAAGCCATCTGGTGGGTTGAGATAGAGTTGCTTTTCCAGGTTCTCTTTGGCCAGTTCCATGGCGGGAATTTGGCTTTCTAAGGCTTCATATTCCTGTTTTTCCTTAAAGGATAGTTTACGGGGCTTCTCCTGGTTGTGGGGTATTGCAGGGGGGTTGGCTGGCTTAGTGGCGGTCGGTTGTTTACGGATGGGCTTGGGATCTTCCACCGCCTCGGCCTGTTTGTAGTCCAAGTAAACGCTATAGTTACCCGGATATTGGCGTAAACTCCCCCCGGGTTCAAGGGCAAAAATTGTCTCCACCACCCGATCTAAGAAATAGCGATCATGGGAAACGACAATTACCGCTCCATTAAAGTCCTCAAGATAGTCTTCTAAAACAGCGAGGGTTTGGACATCTAGGTCATTGGTGGGCTCATCTAAAATCAGTAAATTCGGGGCACTGATCAGCACTTGTAAGAGAAACAGACGGCGTTTTTCCCCTCCTGAGAGAAGACTAATGGGGGCATATTGCTGATTGGGGGGAAACAGAAACCGCTCTAGCATCTGCGAGGCTGTGATCACCGTTCCATCCGCTGTGGTGACTAATTCGGCTACACCCTTGAGATAGTCAATAACGCGCCTATTGCCGTGGGCAGTCAGGTCATCGGAATGTTGATCAAAATAGCCAATGGCAATGGTCGAGCCAATTTCAACGCTGCCGGCATCTGGTTGGACTCGCCCGCTGATTAAGTCCATGAGGGTTGATTTACCCGCGCCATTGCTACCAATAATCCCAATCCGGTCTTCTGGGCCAAAGGTATGACTAAAGTTGTGGATGAGAGTGCGGCCGTTATATCCCTTGGATAGATTCTTAAGTTCAATGACTTTCTTGCCAATTCGCCGCCCAGCCGTGGTGATATCAACTTTGCCGTGGGCAGATTTAAATTCTTGCTCCTGCAGATCCCGAATTCGCTCAATCCGAGCTTTTTGTTTGGTGCTGCGAGCTTTGGGGCCGCGCTTGAGCCATTCTAGTTCTCGCCGTAAAACCCCGCTATGTTTACGTTGGCTGCTGGCCGCGGACTCTTCAGCTTCAGCTTTTTTATCCAGATAGTAGGCGTAATTACCGTCATAGGCAAAAAGCTCGCCTCGATCAATTTCGACAATCCGTTGCGTAACCCGATCTAAGAAATAGCGATCATGGGTGATTAATAAAATAGCCCCCCGAAACCGACTTAAGTAGGCCTGGAGCCATTCCACCGAAAGGGCATCCAAGTGGTTGGTTGGTTCATCCATCAACAGGACATCTGGGGTCGAGATCAGGGCCGCCGCAAGGGCAATTCGCTTTCGATAGCCGCCTGAGAGATCCCCAATATTGGCTTCTAAATCCGTAATAGCTAATTTGCTGAGAATAATCTTGGCTTGGGTTTCCAAATCCCAGGCCCCGAGTGTATCCATCTGTTCTGAGACCTGGGATAAGCGAGCCATGAATAAATCACTATTGGCCTGGGGGTGGGCTAGCTGGGCTGAGAGTTCCTCATATTCCTTAACCAAAGCCATCTGTGGCCCACTGTCAGCAAACACCTGCTCGAGTACCGTCAGCTCTGGGTTTAAATCTGGTTGCTGCGGTAAGTAAACAATTTTGGCACTGGAGTTCACCCAAACGTCCCCACTGTCATAGGGTTCCAGGCCAGCAATAATTTTTAGGAAGGTAGATTTACCAGAGCCATTGATCCCAATCAGCCCCACTTTATCCCCTTCATTGAGGGTGAAATTGGCATCTCGGAGAATTTCCTTAATCCCAAAGTCTTTCGATAGTGACCGCAGTGTTAATAAGGCCATGGAACCTTAACCGCCCCCAACGATGGTGACAATTTCTAAGCGATCTCCATCTTGAACCATTTGCCCAGGCCAGAACTGACGATGGAGAATTTCTCCGTTATATTCAATGGCAATCAGGCGGGGATTGAGATGCCGGCTTTCGAGTAATTCTAATAGCTTGAGAGACGTTGGCAAGGGGAGGGTTTCGCCATTCAAGTAAATTGTGATGTTTTGGGCTGTGGCAGCGGTCATTGGGTTTACCTGAGCAACTAATGTTTTGAGTTGGGATGGGTGTTGAGGGTCTGGAGCAGTTTCTGGGTGGCGGCTTGGGGATCGGCAGCGGCCATAATGGCTCGGACGACCGCGACTTGTTTAGCTCCAGCCTGGACGACTTCCCCAATATTTGTGTCGTCAATGCCCCCAATCGCAAACCAAGGCATCGGGGCCTGGGCCTGGGCATAGCGAATATAGTCAAATCCCACGGCGGCTTTTCCGGGTTTGGTAGGTGTGGTGTAAATTGGCCCGACACCAATATAGTCTGCCCCTTCCGCAATGGCCCGTTCCATTTCCTGGGGGTTTGTGGTGGAGCGACCGACCAGTTTATCAGGGCCTAAAATTCGCCGCGCTAAGGTCATGGGGACATCTTGTTGCCCTAAATGGACACCATCGGTATCTACCGCTAGGGCTAAATCAACGCGGTCATTCAGGATAAACAGGGCATTGTATTGCTGACAGAGGGTTTTCAGGGCCTGGGCTAGATGCAGGCGAGTTTGGTCGTCGCTGGTTTTATCTCGATATTGGACGAGTTGCAGGCCCCCTTCTAACGCGGCTTTGACCATTGTGATCAGGTTCTCATGGGGGGAGGTGACTAAATATAAAGGGGTATTTTTCAGTTTGTCTAGCTTGGCCTGGGGCAGGAGTTGGCTTTCCAGGATATATACCTGATAGCGGCTCTCTTTGGCGGCTTGGGCCAGGCCTGGGTCGGCTAGCTTGGCATATTCTTCTAGAACCCGCAGAGACTCCTGAATCCGGCTGAGGTTTACCTGTAAAACATCGCGAATATCTGTGCGCTGGGTTTCTTGGTGGTGGGTTAAGGTTGTCCCCGGATCGGTGGCGGTGTTCCGGGCCTGGCGATAGTGGGGGAGATGGAGTGCACCAAGGGTTTGCCGGAGTTCTTTACAGGTTTGGGTGAGGCCTTGATCTTCGCGGCCAAAGCGACACCATTCTTCAATCACCCGTAATCCTTCTCTGGCTCGGTCAAGGTTCGCATCTAAAATCCGCCACAGGGCTGGTTCTGACATCACTAAATTTTGCATAGGGTCGGCAACAACACCAAAAACTACTAACGTCCCTCTTCTATTATCGCCTCTGGGTTTATGGCCCCAGGCCTGGGGGAACTAACGTCATATTGCATCTCGTCAACCTTTGCCAACCTTATCTTGTCTTGAATTGATGGTTATGAATCGGATCAACTCCCGCACTAAATTGATCATCACGCTTTCAGTCATGGTCTTTGTGACTGGCATCGTAATCCAAACGGCCCAGGCCAATCCCTTAAATCGCCCGGAAGCCGTGACCATTCTTGTGCCGCCGCCGGAATCTCCTGCCCTGACGACCCCAGCAGACCGTTTTCCCCCGCCTGCCCCGCCCGCGATTCCCAGTAGTGAAGGGATTTTACCCGTGCCGCGGGCCACTATTCCAATGGGTTATGTGGGGGAATCTACCCAGGCCAACCGCTTACCCCCTCCACCCGGTAGTACGGTTAGTGTTGTTGCCAGTGGTCCCCGCTATCGAGTGGTTGTTCTCTCAAACTTAGGCGAGCCACAACTGCAAACGTTGGCCCCAGGAGCCTTTTTCAGCCGCTATCAAGGTCAATCTGCAATGCAAGTGGGGAGTTTTCAGGAGCGTCACCGGGCCGAGAATTTTGTCCAAGTGCTGGCCAATAATGGTTTCCAGGCCGCGATTGAAATGTTACCCTAGTCTTGGATGTCCAAAATCAGTTGATTAAAGGGTTCCCAGTCATCCCGCTCTGTAATGGCTGCCCAAACCTGCTCAATAGTTGGTCGGGTCATGATCACCAGGGAATTATAGGTTTTCAGGTTGGCTTGAATGTGGGTTAATTCCGATTCCGGTAGTTGGTTGAGGGCGTGGAAATAAGCAGTTTGCCAGGTATTCAAAATCTCTGGTTTTACTGATTGAACTAATTCTGATGTTCTCAAAATATGACCAGAATCCACTCGCCACAATGGACTAAATTTTTGTCGGAGTTCAACAAAAAACTCACTGTACCCAACTTGGCTGGCGGCTAGAAATTCTCCCGTGGCCTGGACGAGCTTTGTTGCCTCTGGAAGTCCCAATTGGGGTAATCCCAGCCGTTGGATCATGGCCTGGACATAGGCGGTTTGAAACAGAGGAGCAAATTTCTCTAACCGTTCCGCCATCCCCGCTGGATCAATGACTGCTGCTAGGGGCCGTTGTAACATTTCTAAATTCCAGACACAAATCCCTGGTTGATTGCCATAGCTATAGCGTCCGTAATGGTCAAAATAGGCGGCTGTAAAGTGGGTATCGTAGGTGGGAATAAAGGCAAAGGGGCCGTAATCAAAACTTTCCCCAGTAATGGACATATTATCTGTATTCAATACCGCATGACAGAAACCCGCCGCCATCCATTGCGCCACTAAATTTGCTGTTTTAGCCACCAATTCTTGATAGAAATCTAGATAGGGTTCACTCCTTGTTAAGAGGTGAGGATAGTAATATTCCAGAACATGATCCAACAAGGGGGGAATTAAGTCAGGACGTTGGAGGGCATGGAGACGCTCAAAGGTACCAAAACGAATATGGGAACGACTGAACCGGACTAACACCGATGAACGAGTTGGAGAGGGTTCATCCCCCCGCCAGAGTTGTTCTCCCGTTTCAATCAGGCTTAAGGTTCGCGAGGTTCGCACGCCCAAACGGGCCAACATTTCTGAGCCTAAAACTTCTCGCACCCCGCCTTTGAGGGTTAAGCGGCCATCTCCGCCCCGCGAATAGGGAGTTGTCCCGGAGCCTTTGGTGCCAAAGTCGTAGAGTTCCCCATCCAGGCCCCGCACCTGCCCATACAAAAAACCACGCCCATCACCTAAACGGGGATTATATTCACCAAATTGATAACCGTGATAGCGCATGGCCAAAAGGGGTTCTCGCTCTTGAAACTTACCAAATGCCGCAATAAAATCTTCATCTGTGACTGCTTCCGGCTCCAGGCCAAGAATCTTTAAGACCTGATCATTACGAAATCGAAGGATATGTTGGGGAAATTCGGCAGCAGCAACTGGATCTGAGTAGTTATCACCTAGGGATTGCAGCGCAGGGATATAGTCCAGGCCAAGGAAAGGATTCATTTAATTCATTCCATCTAAATCAGAAATGTAACACTTAGACTGATTCCAGAGATTCACACTCAATAGCCTCATAAATATCAGCAATTTTGAACTGAATACCTATTACATCTAGAGATAGAACCATAATTATACGATAGGTAGCAAATGTTTCTCCATAGTCATAATTACGATTCGATGTAGATAATATTTCGGCGACTAAAACGGGATTCATCACCGTATCACTGCGACCAGGTTTGAGTTCAATCGGTTTGCGAGTCACAATCAGATCGGGATAGGTATAGATATTCTTTTCAGGAATTCACAATTGTTGATCGGTATGAAAGATTTTGTCAGGTTGGAACCGTAACGCTAATTTCAGCAAAAATAGTAGGCTGCCAGATATGCTGTTGTGTGTAAAGGTTTCCCGGGCATCAGTCTAATTTCTCCATGAATATACTCATGCCGTTCTTGGGCCGTTTCTTCATCGTCCAGATAGGCTTGGGGGCTGTAGGTTTGAGGACTTATGGAGATCATGATGCTGTGGAGGTTAAGTTAGTTTTTTGATAAAGATCAGTGAGTTTGATGGTAATGTTGGCGATTGTTAAGGCTAAGGTCGCATCCAGCCCATTGAGAATTGTTTCGCTCCATTGATGATCCGGTTGCTTAATAAATTGCCAGACTTCAAGCTGGTATTGATCAACTAAGAGATATTCTCGCAAGCTGGGAATAGCTTTGTAAATGTCAAATTTTTCATCTCGATCATAGGCCTGGGTAGATTTAGATAGGACTTCAGCAATCAATACTGGATTCATCAGGTTGTCTTCTCGGCCGGGTTGACTTTCCCAGGGATCAGGAAGCACCATCACATCAGGATATGTATAAGTGTTTTTTTCGGGAATCCATAGGCGTTGATCAGCATGAAATACATCAAACGGTTGTGAATCCAGGCCTGTTAGTAATAGTGCATACGATCTGCCAGAAATTTTATTGTGATTAGGCATTCCCCCAGGCATGAGTCTAATTTCTCCATCAAGATATTCATGTCGCTCTAGGGCAGTCTCCTCAAATGTCAGGTATTCTTCTGGGCTATAGAGTTTGCGGGCAGTGGCCTGGGACATAATTTTATTCACTTGATGAAGCAGTTTGACTATTTTGAGGCTATTTTTTAACTATTATGACCGATATTTTAGGTGAGACACATTGCTCTGAGATAGGCCTGGACTTTCAGATCAATGCCAGTAATGTCTGTTCCCACAACAACACAGTTGGCTCCTAAATCTAGGGCTTGGCGGGCCATTGTTGGTGAACTGATCCCCCCTTCACAAATAACGGGAATGGTCATTGTTTTTACTAATTTTGTCAGTAAATCCCAGGCCGGCGGTTTCTCCTGTCCTGTTAATTCTGTGTAGCCAAATAATGTTGTCCCCACACAATCCACCCCTAAATCGGCAGCAATTTGAGCGGCTTCTTCGGTATCAATATCGGCCATCACAGGCTTGCCTAAAACATCCTGAATTTGGGTAATTAAATATCCTAAGTCTTCCGGGCGGGGACGTTGGGTGGCATCAATCGCAATAATATCGGCTCCAGCTAAGGCAACCGCTTCCGCTTGATCAAATCGGGGGGTGATATAGACCGGATAATCGGGACTGACTTGTTTCCACAGGCCAATGATCGGGACCGAGACCAGGTTACGGACGGCGGCAACATGGGCGGGACTGTCAATCCGAACCCCAACGGCCCCTTGAATAACCGCTGCTTGGGCCATGGCGGCAATCACCATTGGATTATGTAACGGGGAATCACTCGGGGCCTGGCAGGAGACCACAAGACCACCTGCTAAAGACTCCAGGCCTGGAGGAAAGGACTTATTCATCATAAAAATTACCTAAGCAACCGTGAATCATCAGCAATCAACACCGAGCCTTAACAATACTCTATAGTTCCTGTTTGGCAATCATGGGGCATGGCATTTACAAAGACTATACTTAAGGATTTAAGGCTTGAAATCTTGCCGCGATAGAAACGTTGGTTTTCCCAGGCCAAGGAATGCTTGTAACAGAATATTAAGTATCGGCCTTGATTCCCTCCGCTCGTCTCGACACACTAGAAGTCGCCCAATTACAATTAATAAACTTAGCTTTAGTTTTTCTCAAAAATTACCTAGCTTTCTTTAGTGCTTGTCTGTGAGGTTGGCCTGTGCGTGCAACTGGTGCGTTTATTCTCCTCGATAGCCTTTGTCGTCATGGGGTCGAGTGTATCTTTGGCTATCCCGGTGGGGCGATCCTCCCAATTTATGATGAGCTATACCGTGCCGAGGCCCGCGGAGATATTCGCCACATTCTTGTCCGCCATGAACAGGGAGCCGCCCATGCAGCCGATGGTTACGCCCGGGCCACAGGGAAAGTGGGTGTCTGTTTTGGGACATCGGGGCCAGGAGCCACGAACCTTGTCACAGGAATTGCCACAGCCCATATGGACTCGATTCCGATGGTCGTGATTACCGGCCAAGTTCCCCGTCATGCCATTGGCACAGATGCTTTCCAAGAAACGGATATCTACGGGATTACGCTGCCGATTGTTAAACATTCCTATGTGGTGCGCCAAGGCGCGGACATGGCCCGGATCATTGCCGAAGCGTTTTATATTGCGGGTACCGGCCGCCCAGGCCCTGTGTTAGTGGATATTCCCAAGGATGTTGGCCTGGAGGAATGTACCTACAAACCCATTGCCCCTGGGAGCGTCAAACTGCCTGGCTATAAGCCCACCGTCAAAGGGAACGCCCGTCAAGTCACCCAGGCCCTCAAACTCATTCGCCAAAGCCATCGGCCCTTACTTTATGTAGGTGGAGGAGCCATTGCCGCCGGGGCCCATACAGAGATTAAACATCTCGCCGAACAGTTCCAGATTCCGGTGACAACAACCCTAATGGGGAAAGGCGCGTTTGATGAAACCCATGAATTAGCCCTAGGGATGTTGGGGATGCACGGAACCGCCTATGCCAACTTTGCCGTGAGTGAATGTGATCTCTTGATTGCAGTGGGAGCGCGGTTTGATGATCGGGTTACGGGCAAGTTAGATGAATTTGCGGCCCGGGCGAAAGTGATTCACATTGATATTGATCCGGCGGAAGTGGGTAAAAATCGCGCCCCCGATGTGCCGATTGTGGGTGATGTCCGGGCTGTGTTGACCGAATTACTCACCCTGATTCGGGACAATGAACCACCCACCATGAGTAAGACCCAGGCCTGGTTAGAACGAATTCGCCATTGGCAAGCGGACTATCCCCTCGTTGTCCCCCATCCTGATGGAAAATTGTCGCCCCAAGAAGTCATTTATCAATTAGGAGTCCAGGCCCCGGATGCCTTTTTTACCACCGATGTTGGGCAACACCAAATGTGGGCGGCGCAATTCCTCAAAAACGGGCCACGGCAATGGATTTCCAGTGCAGGCCTGGGGACAATGGGGTTTGGCTTACCCGCCGCAATGGGGGCCAAAATGGCCGTGGGTCAACGACAGGTTATTTGCATTAGTGGTGATGCCAGTTTTCAGATGAACTTCCAAGAATTGGCCACCTTGGCTCAGTACGGAATTGCAGTCAAAACGGTGATTATTAACAACTTCTGGCAGGGAATGGTGCGTCAGTGGCAAGAGGCTTTTTACGCAGAACGCTATTCCCACTCCAATATGGAACCCGGAATGCCAGACTTTGTGAAGTTAGCGGAGGCCTTTGGCGTGCGGGGGCTGCGAATTTCCCATCGAGATGAATTGGAGTCTGCTATTACCGAGATGTTAGCCTCCGATGGCCCGGTACTCATTGATGCCCATGTGGTGCGGAATGAAAACTGCTATCCGATGGTGGCTCCCGGTAAGAGTAATGCCCAGATGATTGGCTTGCCGGAAAAACGCACTCTTGAAAAAGCAGCAGAGCTAATTTATTGCCCTAGTTGCGGTGCAAAGACTATTTCCAGTCATCATTTTTGTCCAGAGTGTGGTAGTAAACTTTAATAATAACTATCGGAAATTAATAATATTGCTATCCCAATCGGTTGATAACTAGCTATTTAATCTTTTTTCTTAGTTTAGGATATAGCCAGAGTTCTGTAGCCAAGCAGAATAAAATCAATATCAGAAAGTAGAATATTTTTGCAACTATAGGGTTCATATAATCTTTCAAATAAGAAGCATCTACAAACAAAGGCTGATGTGCAATATATAGAGCATATGAAACCGGAGCAATCCAGCAACCCCAGCCTAAAATCTGGTTAAATCCAATCCATTTTAATTTCTGCCAACCAAGTGCCATAGCGATGATTACAAGAGCAGCTGTAATATGACGAAACTCTAAGAAAGGGTGAATACCAGGTGTGAATTTCCCCCCCCTGTAGGCAATGTAATGAATACAGGAAATAAATAAAATGGTAGATACTGCCATCATGGAAAAACAAGAAACCTTGAGAGTTCTCCATTCTATTTTTTTATTTTCAATATAAATTCTAGCAATAACTACTCCTGTCCACCAGACTGGAAAGTAAAATAGTAAACGACTAATGAAGTTTGGATAGATTAAATAAGTGATAACAGAAACAAGCCCTGTTACGCCAATAACCAATGTTTGCTTTTCTCTCTTTAACATTGTGGCGGCTGGGAAATAAAACATATAAAACCACCATTCATAGTGTAAAGACCATAATGCACTGGCAAATAAGGTTGGCACTATAACGTTAGGCTTCCCAGTCCCAAAATCTTGCAGCATCAGCAGATTACCAGCAAGTTGTCCCCAAAACTGAATAGAAGATAATTGTGTTTTCTGAAGGAGAATTACCACTAAAAATAGACATATGAGAATTGAATAGATACGAATAAACCTTTTATTGAAATAATATATGAATCCTTTGTCAAGAGTTTTCCGTGAAGAATACTCAATTACAAAACCTGCAAGGAGGAAAAAAACAATAACAGCCTCTTGACCAAAGGATAAAATAAAATTATTAGGAAATAGATGACCTAAAACCACATATACAGCGGCACAGCCTCGAACAGCTTCTAATCGTTGGAGTTTCATTAAATTAGGAACCTTAAGATTGAATACTATTAGTTATTCTATTGAGATACTGAGAAATAATGGCATAATCCTTTTCTGGGGTAGGATTAGTCGTGAGAGATTTAGTCACTACAATAAGTCATTATTTTTTATGATTGGCCAGCGGCTAAAGTACGTTAACTCTGCCTCACTAGGACTGTCTCTCCTACTGGGAACTTGGCTCACGGGATGTTTTGGATTGGTTTCAGCGGATACTAAGCAACTAGCTCCCTACGCCACTAAAACTCTAGTTCCAGGCCAAGGCTTGGGTGACTTAGAGTTAGGCAAAACAACACTAGCTGGGTTTGTCAATAAAATTGGCGCAGGTCAGGTGGCACTGATTTATGGAGATGACCAAGGTATTGAACTCAACTTTCAAGATCGCCAGGCCTCGTTTTTATTTATCGTGACTAGAGAGTGTCAAGATCAAGCTGGTGTCCTCAGAACCCACTCAGAAATTTATCAAAACCTCAAAGCCTTTTTAGCAAAATACCCGGCCTGTGGTGAATTAAAGCTGTCTAGCCTTTCGGTTACTCAGCCGTTTTTTCGGGGGCAAACAAATCGCGGGGTCAAATTGGGTGAACCGCTAGCCACCGCCAATGCCCAAGGGACTCCCCTCGACCGCCCAGGCCAGTTTCAGTTTCTTGCCGGAGCCGATGACTCAAAAATTCTAGAGTTTAGCGGGGGCATCTATATCCACTATCCCAATCCCGGCCCAACCCCAGAGGAGATGTTTAGGGGGCAACCCTTATCCGCCCAGCGCCTAGAAGAAATTAATAAAGAGCAAGCACAAGACGCCAAAATTAGCCGGATCACCCTCTTTATCCCCGAATCTTAATAGCCCTAGCTTACTACCCATAGCAATTTTTGCGATGATCTGCTTATTGCAATTGTCTTAATTCCAAATCATGCCTGAATTTTCCCCACATCAGATTGGCATCCTCATTCAAACCCATAGTTTAGGGGTGGGGGTTGTGATCGCTTGGCTTGGTATTGTTTTACTCACAGCAGAATTGACCTATCGTTGGACAACGTGGGGAGCGGAAGTTTCTCGCAAAATTGTTCACATTGGTACGGGTAATATTATTCTCCTGGCCTGGTGGTTCCAGATTCCTGCCATTCTGGGGATTATCGCTTCTATTTTTTTTAGTGGGTTAACGTTGCTGTCCTACCGCTATCCAGTTTTACCCAGTGTTAGTGGCATCGGCCGCCAAAGTTGGGGAACATTTTTTTATGCCGTCAGTATTGGAGTCCTGCTGGTCTGGTTTTGGCCCACTGCCCCTGCTTTTCCAGTCTTGGGGATTTTGACAATGGCCTATGGAGATGGCTTGGCGGCAATTATTGGGCAGCGTTGGGGGCGGCATCCTTATCAAATTGGCGGGATCAAAAAAAGTTGGGAAGGTTCCTTGACGATGGCTGTGGTGACAATGGTGATTGCTGGCTTAGTCTTAGGGCCACAGGGAAATTTGAGTTGGTCGGCCTTAACTGTTATGGCCCTCATCTTAGGAGTGGTGGCTACTGGCCTGGAGATATTTTCCCGTTGGGGGATTGATAATTTGACTGTTCCCTTAGGGACTGCTGGCCTGGCCTGGGGCTTGAGTCAATTACTGGTGCATCACACTTTTTAGGGCCTTCCTCATCATTCAAATTGATAAAGCGAATAAGTTAGGCTAGGAACAGTCTTAAGAC
Organism: Synechococcus sp. PCC 6312; assembly: GCF_000316685.1. Classification (NCBI taxonomy): domain Bacteria; kingdom Bacillati; phylum Cyanobacteriota; class Cyanophyceae; order Synechococcales; family Synechococcaceae; genus Synechococcus; species Synechococcus sp. PCC 6312. The sequence continues at coordinate 173,027 of NC_019680.1, forward strand.
CAAGGCCATCACCGTTTCTAGGGTGGGATCAAACCTCAATTATGATCAATGATGCCCGTTTTTTAGTCCAGCGATTTCTCCTCATATTTGTACCGGTGTCGGCCCTGATTGGCTTATTTCTGGGCTACATTTATACAAATCAAAAAAATAATACTCGACTAGATTACCAATTGCGGGAAGAGTCCAAAATTGAGCGGGGTATAAGTACCATTAGTAACACCTATGAACGAGTCATTTCGGATATTCGCACCCTTGGCTCTCAAAGTAGTGTTCAAACAATCTTGCAAAAGGGTCTAGCGGCCCCGGAATATTATTTAAGAGATATTAAAGACTACACCCAAAATAAGGGTCTTTATGATGCACTGCATTTTCTTAATCCTGATGGTGTAGAAGTTGTCCGCTTTGTCCTAGATTCTCAGCACCAGGCCCAACTGAGTCAACCCCAGCTCGGTAAACAACTGGCAACGTCATTAGGCATTGATTCCGCGGCCTTGAGTCAATGGCATTCCAAAGATATTCAAGCGGATCCCATGGAGTTAAAAACCGATTCGGGACGAATTCTGCAGCCTTACTATCCACTAATTCGTTTTGTTACGCCGATCTTTTCCCAAAACCGTAAATTTCAAGGCACCCTTGTAGTTGATTACACCGCCAATGATCTGTTCAAGGACTTTGGTCAAAACTGCATTAGTCCTTTAGGCTCTTGTCAATTACTGAATGCTGAAGGGGACTGGATTCTCGGAGAACAGCCGGATGATCATTGGTCATTCATGTTTCCATCTTTAGAAAAACAATCCTTTGCCCTGCGATACCCACAAGTGTGGCAATTGCTCCAAACCCAATCATCGGGGCAGATCGAAACCGCTGATGGCCTGTTTACGTTTAAGCGAATTACCCCCCAAGGGACAAAGCAGAACAATCACGGCTACATCATTGTTTCCCGTGTTTCAGATCAGGCTTTATCGGCTTCGGTTGCTCCCTTACGGCTGCAATTCATCGGATTATTTTGCATCTTAACCTTAGCAGTGGCTGGTGTTTCCGCCAAAATTAGTTGGGAACAGTTACGCCAATATCATCTGAATCAAACTTTAGAGGCGAGTGAACGCACATTTCGCTATCTGAGTGATATGTTGCCTGTGGGTGTGTTCCAGGCCAATGCCGAAGGGATGAGTACCTATTCCAATCAAAAAATGCTAGAGATTTATGGCCTTTCCCAAGCAGAATTGACCCGCGGGGATTGGGTGAACTTTATCCATCCCGATGATCGCAAGGCAATGGTGAATTCCTGGTTCGATAGTGTTAAAAAGCAAACATCATGGCAGCATCAGTTTCGCTTAGTTAGAGATGGGCAGGAGCGATGGATTGTCGGACGTGGGACACCAGTATTTGTGGATGGTCAATTAACAGGGTATATCGGTAGCTATGAAGACATGACCCAGGCCATGGAGCAGCAACAATATTTGGCCCAGGCCAAGGAAGCAGCAGAACAGGCCAGTCGGGCTAAGAGTGATTTTCTCGCCACCATGAGCCACGAAATTCGCACCCCCATGAACGCCATTATTGGCTTAACTGGCCTGTTGTTAGACATGGAATTAACCGAACAGCAACATGAGTTTTTGAATACAATCCGCGCCAGTGGCGATGCCTTACTCAGCCTAATTAACGATATTTTAGACTTCTCCAAAATTGAGTCAGGACGACTGGAAATAGAAGCTTATCCCTTTGATCTGCGGGCCTGTGCTGAGGAAGCCTTAGATTTGCTGGCCGGGCGGGCTAATGAACAGGGCTTAGAGTTGGCTTATCACATGGAACCCAATACCCCGGTCGCGGTGACGGGCGATATGGGGCGATTACGACAAATTTTGGTCAATCTGATTGGTAATGCTTTGAAATTTACGGCGGCAGGGGAAGTAGTGCTTTATATCCAGGCCCATCCTCTCACTCCCGTTAATCCCGATCCCACCCCAGAGGCGACGGAAGATACTCACTACCCCATCCATCAGCCCTATGTCTTTCAATTTGCGATTCGTGACACCGGAATTGGTATTTCTCCTCAGGGCGTGACCCGTCTCTTTCAGCCTTTTAGTCAAGTGGATGCTTCAACAACGCGCTATTTTGGCGGAACTGGCCTGGGTCTAGCCATTTGTAAGCGTTTAGCAGAGGCGATGGGAGGGACGATCTGGCTTGAAAGTTGCGATGGCAGTGGCAAGCTGGCCAAGGCTGGACAACCTCACTCAGGCTTTACTCCAAGTCCCTCCTCTCAACTCACCAACAGGGGGTCAACCTTTTATTTCACCGTCACGATGCCCGTAAATCTCCAGGCCGAGGAGCAGAAATCCGCCCACACGATTGCCTCTCTCCAAGGCCGGAAAGTCTTAATTGTGGACGATAACGCCACCAACCGCCAAATTTTAGAGTTACAAACCACATCCTGGCACATGGAACCCCAAGCCTATCCTGATGCTAAATCGGCGTTAACGGCCCTAAAGGCGGGGGCTAATTTTGATTTAGCAATTTTGGACCTACATATGCCTCACATGAATGGCCTGGAATTGGGACAAGCGATTCATGGTCTAGAGGCCCACAAACATCTCCCCTTAATCATGCTTTCATCTGTTGGACAGGGGAATGCCCTAATTGCCAGTCAACATTTTGCCGCCGCGATTGCGAAGCCGATCAAACAATCCGCCCTCTTTAATGTCCTACTGCGCATCTTGAATGAATTCCAGGCCAGCCAAACAGTCCAAAAGCCCGTGACCCTCTCCCCTGAAACTTCGATGGCTGATTTGGCCAAACATCTTCCTCCCTTGAAAATCTTACTAGCAGAAGATAATAAGGTCAATCAAATGGTTGCCTTGCGAATTCTAGAACGCTTAGGGTATCGGGCAGATGTGGTGGCCAATGGCCTGGAGGTACTCGCAGCACTCCAACGACAACCCTATGATGTGGTCTTGATGGATATGCAAATGCCAGAAATGGATGGAGTTACGGCCACTCAAGAAATCATCAGGGCCAGGCCCTCGCAAAATCGTCCCTTTATTATTGCCATGACGGCCAATGCCATGGAGGGGGATCGAGATATTTGTTTAGACGCGGGGATGGATGACTATCTCAGTAAGCCCATTAAAATTCCGGAATTAGTTCGAGCCTTAGGCCAATGTCAACCCATAACAGCAACAAGAGCCGAAAAATTGGGCTATAATTAGAGGCCGTGGACATGTAGCTCAGTGGATAGAGCATCAGATTCCGGTTCTGAGGGTCGGGGGTTCGAATCCCTCCATGTTCGTTAACTAGTAGTCTAATTAGGGTAGCAGGCCCTGTCTAAACTCTTGTACCCGCTCCCAAAGCTGATCCAATAGATTTTCATCCGCGGCCTCAAACCACTCAAAGGTCATGCGGTTACGAAACCAAGTCCGTTGGCGTTTCCCAAATTGGCGGGTGTGGATTGTGGTTTCCTCAATGGCCTGGTCTAAGCCAATCTGCCCTTGGAGATAGCGACCCATTTCTTGATATCCCAGAGTTTGCAACAGCGGCAATTCCCATTCATATTGCTTGACAAGAAACTCGATTTCCCCAATCCACCCCTGAGCCAGCATTGTTTCAACTCGCTCCCGAATCTTGCTGCTGTAGCTCCCTAGGTCTTGATAATCCAATCCTAAGAATAAAATTTGATAATTGGGGGGATGGTGATGTTGCAAACTTGAAAGCGGAACCCCTAAAACGTAATACACTTCCAACGCTCTCAAGGTGCGCACCTGATCATGGGGATGAATGCGTTGACTGGCGGTGGGGTCAATCTGTTGGAGCCACTGATAAATTTCCCTTTGCCCGAGATGACTTAGTTGTGCCCTGAGTTCAGGTTGGGGTGGCACCGGTGGAATGGTTAAACCTTGGGTGATGGCCTGGAGATATAGCCCAGTCCCGCCAACTAAAAGAACTGTTTGATGCTGGGTGTGAAAGTGTTGGATCAAGTCTTGGGCCTGGGTCTGATACTCAGCAACCGTCAGGGTTTGCGTTGGCTCACAAATATCAATCAAGTAATGGGGAACCTGGGCCTGTTGTTTTGGGGTGGGTTTAGCGGTGCCAATATCCAGGCCCCGATAGACTTGCCGAGAGTCTGCACTAAGAATGACCGTTCCCAAACCTTGTGCCAGTTTTAGGGCCATCTCTGACTTCCCGCTCGCAGTCGGCCCAGCAATGACAATTAAACCGGGTTGCATCCCCCCTGTATTTTTCCCTTCTAGTGCGCCGTGAATCGCCGTTAACCCTTTTGTGCTAGAATTTTCAATGGAATCATCATTTTCTTGATTTTACCCAGTGAATTGGCCTGGAATTGACCGTTAAGGAGTTTTCATGTCCTTGGATTACAATGCCGCTCAGTTGCGCGTCCTCAAAGGGTTAGAGCCTGTCCGCACCCGGCCTGGGATGTATATTGGCACAACTGGCCCCAAAGGACTCCACCATCTAGTTTACGAGGTCGTGGACAATTCCGTTGATGAAGCGCTTGCCGGTTACTGTAACCATGTCCTGATCCAGATGAATCATGATGGTTCGGTAACGGTGACGGATGATGGGCGGGGAATTCCAACTGACATTCACCCAGATACAGGATTGTCGGGCGTAGAAACAGTGATGACGGTGCTTCATGCGGGCGGTAAATTTGGGGATGGGGGTTATAAGGTTTCAGGCGGACTTCATGGTGTTGGAGTATCCGTTGTTAATGCGCTTTCTGAATGGTTAGAAGTGAAGGTTTGGCGGAATAATACGGTCTTTACGCAACGCTATGAACGGGGTGTGCCGATGACGGCCCTTGAGCCTAGCCCAGCTACAGAGAACCGCCGCGGCACCTCTGTCACCTTCTTTCCGGATCGGCAAATTTTTACCGAAACCATTGAATTTGAGGCCAAAATTCTCACCAACCGCTTGCGTGAACTGGCTTACTTAAACGCTGGAATTCGGATTGAGTTTATTGATGCTCGTGGTGAAATACCCCAATCGGAAGTGTATTGTTACGAGGGCGGTATCCGGGAATATATTCAATACATGATCCAGGACAAAGAACCCCTGCATCCAGAAATGATCTATGTCCAGGGGGAAAAAAATGATGTCCAAGTTGAGGTGGCCTTGCAGTGGTGTTCCGATGCCTATAACGAAAGTTTGATGGGCTTTGCCAACAATATTCGCACCAATGAAGGTGGAACCCACTTAGAAGGCTTAAAGGCGGTCTTAACCCGTACCCTCAATTCCATTGCCCGCAAGCGTAATAAGCTCAAAGAAGGTGATTCTAATTTGGCGGGAGAAAACATTCGTGAAGGCTTGACGGCCATTGTTTCTGTCAAAGTTCCTAATCCTGAATTTGAGGGGCAAACCAAGACAAAACTGGGAAATACGGAAGTGCGGGGGATTGTTGACTCGGTGGTTGGGGAAGCCTTAACGGAATATCTGGATTTTCGCCCCCAGGCCGCTGATGCTATTCTGGAAAAAGCAATCCAAGCCTTTAATGCTGCTGAAGCCGCCCGCCGGGCCCGAGAAATGGTGCGTCGGAAATCGGTATTAGAATCTTCAACTTTGCCGGGGAAATTAGCTGATTGTAGTTCTCGGGATCCATCGGAATCAGAAATCTTCATCGTGGAAGGTGATTCTGCGGGTGGGAGTGCCAAACAAGGGCGAGATCGGCGCTTTCAAGCAATTTTGCCATTGCGAGGAAAAATCCTCAACATTGAAAAAACTGATGATGCCAAAATTTACAAAAACACGGAAATTCATGCCCTCATTACCGCCCTTGGCCTGGGGATTAAAGGGGAAGATTTTGACTCCAGCCAGTTACGGTATCACCGGATTGTAATTATGACAGATGCGGATGTGGATGGGGCGCACATTCGGACATTATTGCTCACCTTTTTCTATCGCTATCAACGGGATTTAGTTGATCAAGGCTATATCTATATTGCTTGTCCACCGCTGTATAAACTCGAACGGGGTCGCCAACATTACTACTGCTACAATGACCGACAGTTGCAAGAACGAATCGCCAGCTTCCCAGAGAATGCCAACTACACCATTCAGCGATTCAAAGGTTTAGGAGAAATGATGCCCCAGCAGTTATGGGATACGACCATGAATCCAGAAACCCGGATGATGAAGCGAGTTGAAATTGAAGATGCCGCTGAAGCAGATCGGATGTTTACAATTCTCATGGGTGATCGCGTTGCCCCACGGCGAGAATTTATTGAAACCTATGGGCCGAAATTAGCACTAGCTCACTTAGACATCTAATTTTGGGGTTGAAGATGGTACAAACTCCAGTCAAAAAACTCACCTTAGAAGATTTCTTAAAACTGCCGGAAACCAAACCTGCCAGTGAATATATTGATGGAGAAATTATTCAAAAGCCCATGCCAAAAGGGAAACATAGTATTCTTCAAGGTGAGCTGTTAACCGCAATTAATAGTATTCTTAAGCCTCAACGGGTTGGCCTAGCTTTTCCTGAACTGCGGTGTGTATTTGGAACGAGAGCAATTGTCCCAGATATTGCGATATTTACCTGGAGCCGGATTCCTTTAGATGCAACGGGGGAAATTGCTGATATCTTTTTATCTGCACCGGATTGGGTTATTGAAATCTTATCTCCTGATCAAAGCCAAACAAAACTGATTAGTAAAATTTCCCATGCAATTATTCATGGTACTCAAATGGCCTGGCTAATTGATCCTAGCGAAAAAAGTGTACTTGTATTTTCAACTACTTACTCTGTGCGCGCTTTTGCAGAATTCGATAACCAGTTGCCAGTACCAGAATTTGCCCAAGACTTGCATTTAACGGTGGGTGAGTTGTTTAGCTGGTTAATTGTCTAACGTCCCTCCTACATCATCCCACTTGGCGTTTTTACTCAATACTGAGGCCACCCACCTTGCGCGAACGTGGCCGACCTTGGGGTAAAGCAGCTTTGACTTCTCGTGCTTCTTGATGCTGAGTTTGAAAATAGTCTTGCCATAGTTGAGGTGCATCTAAGGTTTCCCCGCCATGTTGGGTTAAGCGTGTTCTGACTCGGCACAGTAAGGGTGTATTCACACAGGCCCCGGCCACAATGACTTGACCTTTACTCAGGGCGGGTAATTCCTTGAGTAAATCCCGACCAGCCGCTTCTACCCCATATTTAAGGCTGTCTTGATCTACGGGATTAACAATCCGCAAAATAAATTGGCTCATACATTGGGACATAACATCGGAATCCAGCTTCCCCGGCCGTTGGGTAATCAATCCCACTCCCAGGCCAAACTTGCGCCCTTCACTGAGAATAGTCCGAATCACCTGTTTACAGCGGGAAGGGTCATGGGCCGGGGCAAAGCGGTGGGCTTCTTCCAGTAAGACAAAAATTGGATAGGGTAAATAATTTTCATCCCCTGCGCCGACATTGCCTTTGTGAGTATTCATCCGGGCCTGGTTGGCTTGCCTCAGAATCGCCGCACAAATCACCTGTTGCTCTTCCTGACTAATTTCGTTCATTTGTAAGACCGTGACTTGGCCTGGGGCAAACAAATCCTGGGGGGCCAGATGTTGAAAGGCGTGGAAGTAGGGGGATCGGGCTAACTTATCCAGTTTCCATTCCAGGGCTGGGGCCGAACTCCCTTGTTTTTCATTGCCTTCTTCATCTTGGGTGCGGTCGGCCTCATTCACGGCCTGGATTAAGTCATTAATATCCCAGCGTTTATCCTGATATTTTTTGATCACATTGGCATAGGCTTTGTTGAGAATGGCCTGTTGGCGATCGCTCATTTGCGGTAACAGACTGAGGATGTCGTAATAGTCCAATGAGGAAACCCGAATGTTGACGTTATTGGGTGTGAGAATTTTGACCTGGGGCTGATAGCCATCCTCACCGCGAAAGGCTGGATGTCCCCGTAACTCTTCTAGGGTGTGATATTCCCCATGGGGATCGAAAATTAAGACCGCGGCCCGATTCTTAGGGAGCATTAATTCTTCCACTAGAACCCCGGCTGTATAGGATTTACCCGACCCTGTCCCTGCCAAAATGACCATGTGAGTACTGACCAGTTCTTTCACATCCAAAGCCACAGGTACAGCTTCCGGCGGACGTAATAACAGCGAACCTAAATGGACTGAACCGACCGCATCGGGAGCTTTTTTATTGAGAATTTGCTTGAGGGTGGCATCCGTGGCCTGGAAAACTTTTGTACCTGGGTCTGGGGGCCGGCGCGGGTTGGAAAAGCCTAGGCGAGAATCAAAGAAGCCAATTACTTCAACGGTAATTTCATACAGTTCTGGGGACTCGTACTGAAACCCAATCAAAGCAGCTATAGCCCCTGGTTCTAGCTCTCCATCGGCAAACATCCGATCTGGCAGGTGATCCACTAACCTACAGGCCGAGATTTTTCCCAGAATTTCTAGCGGCGGTTCGGCTCCATTGGTTCCAGATACGTCCAGTGGGGGTGAATGATAAAAGACGAATTCTCCGATCCGCACCGGCCCAGGATTAGCTGTAATAAAGATGTACTCATTACCCGTCTCCCCAGGCCCTTTGACCCGGCCGACAATAGTTAAGGCTGGCCCAGGGGACATCAATTCAGGTGTAATAAATTCTGGTAAAGCGGGCATGATCATCACTAATAAAAAAGACCAGCATCAAAGTAACTACTGGTCATTCAGCCCAATTGTATCTTGTCTCAATCGGAGAGTTTTATGGCTTGCCGCGACCCAGGCCGGGAATGGTGTTAACTTCGCCGCCTAAGTGCAAACCCGCTTTAACCCACCAACAGCATCATAATGTAACAAGGTACACAAAAAATGATTCATAAAACTTTACAGTTGATTGAGTCACTAAGTATAAATACTCCTAATCAATCTGAAGTGGAATAGGAATTTACGTTTGGCTCAGGAGTCCTTGGCTACTTTTTGGGGTGCTTGGCCAATCTTTGAGCATTGCTCCTAAGTTTTCGCTGAGTTCCTGGAAAGTGGCAAAGAGTTGAATTGCTCCCATGACAGCATCTAGGTCATAGTCCTTGGTTAATCTGCGAGAGCGGGCGGCTTCTAGGTGTTGGATGGCCCGGTGTTCCGCTTGGCTGAGGATGTCCACGAGCCTAATATTGGGTTGGGTTTCAGTCCTAATCCCAATGGCAATTTCCTCCAGACTTTTTGTAATGGGATAAGCCAGGGCCTGGGGATGTCCAAATAGACGTTTGTAGGCCGCGATTGATTCTGGATGCTGAAGGGCTTCCTCTAGGAGCAATAGATCCCGAAAAATTGCTGTTTCGTAACTGAGGGTAAAGTTCCAAAATCGTTCTGTTTGGGAAATTGTAAAGTCGTCAATCGGATCCAAATGCACCTCAGCTAACATTTTTCGCTGGGACATCAGGTTTTGCCGGGCTTGGGATAAATCTACGGACAAAGGGACAACTGCCTGAGATTTGGGGACTAATCCGGCCATGAAGCTAGATAAGGTTGTGGCAAACTCCT
>NC_019681.1 GCF_000316685.1 Synechococcus sp. PCC 6312
CTACTGTGATTTTTCCAGCCCTAAAAAATATGGAATAGCTCAAGTTTAATTTGTAGTGCCCACATTTATGTCAAAATTACGCATTTGTGGGCACTACAATAGAGTTATGTTTGTACGCTGGGAAAAACGGAAACGGGGTAAAACACGATGGGGTAAATTCCGCGAGGAAAGCCCGGTATTGATTGCGCGCTTAGTCGAGAGCTACAGAGTTGATGGAAGTTCTCGACATCGTACCATTGCCTATCTCGGATCAATTAGAGAGGAATCACTCAAGAAGAATTATGTTGTCTCCTTTTGGCTAGATGCTTGGATAAAAGTACAGGCATTAAATTTAGAATCCGAAGATGATATTGTTCACAAAATATCTAAGACTGTTCCTGTTCCAACATTGGAGCAGATTCAATCAAATATCGGTGTCATGGTCGGTTATGGAATTTCAATAGATCGGCAAAAATATGAGTCTTTGGGCAATATGGTTTTGTCTTATCATCAAAAAAACAATTCCTGAACTTTGGGAGGCAAGCTCACATCTGGATGCTCCCCCATATACTTAACCAGGCCTGGAAGTGGGAAAACATCCAGATGAAATTACCAGGGGTTCTAATTGATGTATAGTTTCATCCAACACTGATTTGAGCCATTTGCTGGGTGGAATAGTTATGAACAAAATCAATTTAGATAAATTGATTTATTTGGACTTAGAATTCATCTCTAGAAAATATGAAGAGATAACGGGTGAAAATCCAGATGAAAGCGTTACAAGGCAAGAAGGGAAAAATGCTGGAATTAATGCATTATTTATGAATGCTGGATTCACTACCCAAGAATCTCGATCATATAAGTTAACTTCTCGGGGGATGTTAAAGGAGATATGGGAAATCTTATTCAAGAATTATGAGCAATTTAAGGAAAATGAATTTAAAAATAACATGGGAACATCAATCGCTTGGATACAAGGTTCCTTAACAATAGGTGAATGGAAACAATCTGGAAGTCAAAACCCTGGTTTTGAGTTCCTTCAACTAAACCATAATGAAAAAAGAACGGCTTTTCTATCAGATCGTGAGTATCTGGCAGCAGGTTTCAGAGAGCTTTTTGGAGCCTCATCCGCACTGAAGCTTAACATAAGCATACCCGTCATATGTTTATCTAGAATTATGTGGCATGTGGATGCAGCAAGAAGTTACACAGCCTGTCCATATGTCATCATTGAGATTGCTGGTAACTAATTAGTCTTATTGGTCAACTGTTCTGATGGTTTTCAAGACTTAAAAATAAAAATGCCACAAGATAAATCCTCGATCTCTGAAGAAGAAAGGCTTCTGCAATCGCTCTATCTTATTCTGCTGTATATCAGTGGAGGAGACGAACATAATGAATATCTTGCGACCCCTTATCCAGAAAGTCCTAATAGTAGTAATTGGCATTCAAAGGAAACCTTTGTCCATCTAAATTCCTGGATTGGACTAGATTTTGAAATTTTAGATCAATTAGAAGAAGAAGGATTCTTAGAGCAACCTCAAAAGGGAGGAAGAAAGCCGCGTTCTTACATTCAACTTAATAAAAATGGAATGAAACGCGCTCGTGAAATACTCAAGGAAATTAATTTAACTGGCGCAGAAGAAGCGTTGTTAGCTAGGGAGCACCATGAAGACTATATCAATCACAAAACCCATATTGATTTAGTACCTGAGGAATATGATATTGACTCTGATAATGATGAGATAAAAAATTGAGATTTTAATTTTAGCAATGCTCATGACTTCTCCTAAACTCTTCCAGTGTCAGTCCTGTCAGATGAATGCCCACAGTAATTACCTAATCTGTGCCATTCATCCAACGGGGCCTGGTGAGAAGCAATGCCCTGACTATGCCCCAGAACCCGGCCATGACAGGGAGCAATGGCAACCTGAAGGAGCTGCCTATTACAACGGTGAATTAGTATTGAGTCGCCGTATTTCAGTCAACCAACAACTTTCTTTACTGGAGAACCACCCAATCTTTACGGGATGTTGCCCGAGATGTGGACATACCTACGGCGATAGGGATTATTCAGCCATCGTGCATTGGGATTGCTCAGTGTGTGGGTGGATGGATGACAGTATTTAGCTGATGGTCTATCTGGGTAAATTCGCCGGATGACTAGCTATCTCTGGACTATGCCCCTTGTAACCTGTGACCCCAGTGTGACCAATTTTTATGACATATCACGACATATTCATAGGTCAAGATATGTCAATTTGTGCAAAACCAGGCCACAAACCGGAGTATCTAAAACCCTTTGAGGTATTGGGAAGGCAGACAGGACAATGGTTTGGGGGATTAGATAGCGGGAAAATGCCAACGGATTTACAGTCAGTCTGTTTGATCCACTATTCGTGTTAGCGTTTCAAGGTTTCAATGGGTGTAAATGCCGGGACAAATTCAGCCGTTTCCCAGGCCTCATCGGGCAATTCAGCGCAATCGGGATCGGAGTCAATCGCTGCTTGTAATTCTTCTTCGGTCATAGATTTGACCCGTTCCCACTCGGATGTATTGGGTGCTGGGGCGTGTGGGTTAACCGTGAATCTGACTAAATTTGTTCCGTTCTCGTTGATTCGCTCTACGGACAGAAATGATTCGGACGACTTCACCACGCCATGTCCAGACGATGCAGATAAGCTCCCCACTTTGGTAGAGGAATCGCTGCCAGCGTTGTTCGCCATATCGGTTGTCGGAGACATCAATCGCATCCTCCTGAAAGAAAACAGCAGTGGCATCCTCAAAGGATAGTCCATGCTTGAATAAATTGCTCTGGGCTTTGGCTTCATCCCACTCAAACTTGACCGGGGGCATAGGGAACCACCTTTATTCTCGACAATTTGAGTCTCAATCAACCAATGTCGCAAGATGTGGGCAAATTTGATTAACTTTCCACATCCCCATCCCACCGAGTTAAATCTGGACAGTGAGAACTCTAATCACATGGTTTATCCTCCCAGGCCCGGCCCAGGCCCCAACCCTTCTACCAGTCACCGCCTATGGGGTTACTGAACTGGATGCCAGGTTAGCTTTAATGCAGCAGATTCAAGGCCTGGGGCAAATGGCAGGAGGCATTTACTGTGAGCCGATGTACCGCTTGGATGACCGGAATCAACGAGTAATTTGGCAGTACCAATGTCGGGGAACAGTATTGCAACAGAAAAACAAATCTGACTTATCCTAAAAATCGTGTAAACCATTACTAGAAAAGGGTTTCAGGGTTTATGCAGGCTGACCCAGATTTATTTTTGCCTTCAGCCGTTGCTGTTTTGTAGCCACTTTGTATTCACTGCTTACGTTGAGAAATGCTCTTATCGCTTACCAGGCCTAGGTTATCGGTAATCGCCTGAATCATTGTCCATGACTTTTTTTCCGGTTTTTGCTATCATTTTCCCTATTGTGTAATCACTTTGTCACCATTTTGTACTCACTTTTTGATCACAATTCACCTCTGCTGTACCTGGCAAATTGACCAGATGGGCTTGGGGGGATGGGGGAGGGATGATAATCATTAGCGGGCCTGCGGAGTTGGTACAGGGATCGGGATGCCCCCTGTTTGATTCCGGGCGGGTTGCTGGTCAATTTGTTGTTGCTCAATCCGGCTTTCCACATAGGACTTAAGCTGACCCGTTGTGATCGTTTCAAATCCTGTCCCGTTAGCCCGAGTCCCTGACAAAACCCAATAGGTGCTTTCCGTTACGCCAAGGGGAAGGTTATCACGGCGGTCTTGGATTAAATCAAGAATGGTTGTCCAACCGCCTCTGGCAAAATCTAGGCTATGGGTGCGACCGACCACATAATATTCCTTCGGTTCTGCACTTGGGTCATGCCAATTCTCATACAGCCGTAACCGAGTATGGGGTCGGAAATGGGCTTGTCCCCGCACCTGTACCTGAACCCGGCGAATGGCATATTCAGTCCAACGCAAGACTTCCAACGCCATTGAAACCGCAAATGCCGCCCGTGAATCATTGCCAGCAAAGGGGTCAGGAGCCGATTGTTTATAAAATGTAGTTTCTAAGGGGTAGTTAACAAAGATAGGCCGCACCCCGCCATAGGTTTTGAGTGAGGTGACGTTGATCGCCGTTGCGGGTAATGAGGATTGTTCACCCCCGGCCCCAGAACCGCTGTAGGGCGTTGAAACAACCTTGACGTAGTTTGACAAATGATCCTGGGTGAGTCGGTCAGCCCAGTTTACTACTTGCCAACTGGGGAGTTCATACAGGGGTAAATCTTCCCAGTTCCGCAGCAACCGCTTTGTGATGGCAGCATCAGGAAATAACTGGCCTTGGGGTTGACCTTTGGCTCCTTCAATCTGGGCCAGAAAGTACGGATCAACAAGGGCCTGGTCACGACCGGAGAATGGTTGCTTTTCACTCACAATCGCCCCAGTGTGATCTACAAAAATGACTGATAGCCCCAGGCCATTCACCGCTTCGGGAAATAAAGCTCGTACACCGCCCCAAACAGTAGTATTTCGATTGGGAATCGCAAACTGATAGGGCATCATTAATGGGATTCGGGTACGGGCCACCCAGCCAGTCGGTTCATCCCAATATTTCTCAACGAAGTGCCGCAGGAGCATATAGTAATTCACTAACGGCTTACTGGGGAATCGAGTTGCTTCTAGGGAGATCGCCCGTCCAGTCGAGACCCTAGCATAGGTATCAAACAGCACCACCGCATTTTGATAGACCTGACCGTAGGATTCCCCGGTAATTTGCAGTACCGTACTGGCAGACCCTTCACTGACCGATGTGGTTCGGCCAAAGGCTGAGATAATGCCCCGGATTAAGAGGTAGGGGGAGGCTTCCAGATAGTCCTCACCCTTGACTTCATAGCCTTTACCCGTCATGAACTGGTCTGAGATTTTGAAGCTGTTTTCTACGACCCGTGGATCATTCTGAACTGGGGTTTCTTTCTGCTGCCGTTGGGCATTTTTGTTATCGTCAATCACATCAAAGTCATTGTTAATGTCAGAGACAATGGGCCGATCCGGTAATACCAGAAGTGGATCATCATCTCGACAGGCATAGGCTTCTAAAATCAGCCCCGGTCGGAGCCGTTCCAGGAGTGCCTCATTGCGGAGCGTGGTTCGCATCGTCAGCGTCCAGGCCCCAGACGGTTGCAGAATACTATGCTGGTCTCCCCAGGAAATGAGGTCGCTAAACTCATCGCCAAAGTCAATACGGGACTTGGTTTGCGGGTCATAAATCTGAATCGCAAAACTGATACTGCTGTTTTGCTCGTTGTTGATCTTGACCGCTGGATTGTACGGCCCCAGAACTTGCACCATATTAAATTTCCTCTAATAGGTCTGGGGAATGGAACAGAGATGATTCATTTAAATGTTAGTCATGTCAATGATTCAATGATACCAGTGATACTTCAGTCATATCATTGACACACTGACTTCACTGACACTTAAGCTGTGATTGGGCTAGGAGGTACGTTTTCCACGTCATGAGTGACGGTATCTAATGCTGCTAGGGCCGCCTGAATTTTATCTACTTCGGCTGCTTCAAACAAAGGTTCACCACATTGTTCGCATACCCAGGCCGGAATAGCATCCCAGGACACATGACACCCGTGATAATCAATGCTAAATGGAGCGACTCCTCGTTTCATTTGTCCTTTACAGTACAAGCACTCCATTTAACGCCTCACTCGATCAGAAACATAAACTGCTGTGACGTTACAACGCTTATAGCGTCAGTCATATCAATGAATCAATGATCTCACTGACGCAGTTTACTAATCCGCCAAATATACTCAGTCCCTTGTTTCTCCAATCGGGTAAAGACAAAGCCATAGCGGGAAAACTCTGGCCCATAGTTCAACTTCCCTAAGCCCAACAACATGGCCACATCCCGACTCGGTAAGAGCCAGCCATTGACCGCCGCCTGTTCCAAAGTTTCTAATCGGCTTCTGAGTGACTGGGCCGGATCCGGTTGTTGCATCAGGTCGAGAATTTCTGCCATCATTTCCAGACTGGCCTGGGGGGAAACGGTCATCGCTGAGGATGGAGACACTACCAGGCCTGGAGATTCATTTCGTTCAGTGATGTCAGTGCCAGAAATGAAGTTAGCGATTGTCCCGCCCCGTCCCAAATAATCATGGAGCTGCTCTAGTCGGTAAAATTCTGCTTCCGTGACAAACGCATTGCGGCCAATCTTAGTCGGCGTGATACCCAGGCCATTCATCCGCGCATAGAGAGCCGGACGTTTCAAGCTGTGCTGCTCCATCACCGTTGAAATTGGGATTAACGTTGCATCATCCATATCAATGAATCAGTGACCTCAATGAATCAATGACATGACTGACGGGTTAATGCTCCCCTTTATGCCAAAACCCGCAACGTAATCGGATTATTAAAACTATTGCGGTTCAATGTTTCTAGCTTGGCCTGGAGCAAGGACACCTGGGGCCTGGGAAGCTGAAACACCTCGCCATACCGCACCCGCACCGTTTCCCCACCCAATTCATAAACATCACTGACCCGACCCGGATGGTCTAGCACCACGCGCACAGGCAAAGAATCTTGAATCAGTTTTAGTGCATCCCCTTCCAGTCCCCGCGCCAATCTCTGACCCTGTTGCGTAGCCTCGATGGCCTGGGACAAATTCCCCATCAATACAGTGCTATTACCAGGCCCACGCCATACTTCGATCAGCTTTTTAACCTGGGGCAAAAGCTCATTGGGGACTCGCAACATGGATGAGGTTGCACTTTTTCCAGACATCATTTCTCCTTGGGTGATTCACCACCATTGGCATCAGAAAACCTTATCAGTCGGGCAATTCCGTATCATCTTGAACCTTTGGGTGATAGCACCAGCTTATCAATACTCCTTAATTGCCCCAGGCTCCCGAAACTACCACGACAGAATCAACGCTAGACTGAGTTACATGAACTAATATATCTTTGTTCATCTAACTTTCTTCTATTTTATACCGATGAAACAAGACCGTCATGGCCAGGCCAAGGTATTGAGTGCCACTGAGATTGAAGCGTTGTTTTTGGCCTTGGAGTCGGCGCGGGATAAAGCACTTTTTGGGGTCTGTCTCTACACAGGTTGTCGGATTAGTGAGTCCTGTTCATTGCTGACGGAGGATGTTTATCACAGGCCTGGGGCATTGCTACCCACGTTAACGATTCGCAAGGCCAGCACTAAGGGGAAGGTCGCAACTAGACAAATCCCGATCCATCCCCAGCTGCAGGCCTATTTGTTGAACTATGTCCCAGGCCCCGTTTACCTATTCCCCGGCCGTCATCGACACCATGGATCTCTCAATCCCTGCAGTGCGGATGCCATTTTGAGAGAGGCTATCCAACGGGCGGGCCTGGTGGGAGTCTCTACCCACAGCTTCAGGAGAACGGCATTGACTCGGTTATCAGAGAGTGGTGTGCCATTGCGAGTGATTCAGGAAATTAGTGGCCACCGTTCCCTAGCGGTGCTTCAGAGATATTTAGAGGTTGGGCCGGGGCAAGTGGAAACGGCTATCTCAGCCCTACAGTTCTAACTTGGCCTGGTTATGTGGAAAATTAACCAGATAGTTTCCACTCCATCGGCGGCACTTAAACAACGGCAAATTGAGGCGGGGAGACTTTATGGTGAAAATCATCCCAAAAAAGCAGGAGAGGTTAAGCCGGAACCGTCTGAAGCTCTTAAACCCGAAATCTTGGATGTCGGGATTCCGGCCTCCATAGAACCTGCTCAGGATAAGCCTTGGGAACGTCAAGCTGCAAACCAAGCCGCCAAATTAGTTGGAGTCGGTTCTACCTCTGTCAAACAAGCCAAGTTTTTAGAGCAAAATGACCCCGACCTATTTGATGAGGTGAAGCAGGGCAAAGTTGCCGTAGATAAGGCTTACAACACGACAAAGGCCCGATTAGCGAAAATGCCTAAGCCAGAAGCGTCAACGGTGTCAATGAATCAGTGATATGAGTGACTTAGATTGTCCAAAATTTTGACAATTCCCAGGCCTGGATGCCCCAATCGAATTACACCACTTACTAGCACAGAGATTTTAGTATTTATAGAGTGCAATATTGATAGCCCCAAGGTATGATTGCGTTAAACATTTCTTGGCGGTTAGGAATTAAGTCTTCCACACACTTAAAATGCTGAAATGTATTGTTCACGCGCCCAAAAATTAGTGACCAGCCTGTATATGCCATCCCAAAGGAAATGCTGCTGACCTTATCGTCCTCACAATTTAAGAATGCATCTTGAGCTAAAGATTTTATTAAGACTGGTGAGGACATAACATTAGTTCCTCTAGTACCAACTACGATAAAGTCGAGGCCATATGTTCTCCTCTTATGAGGATGGTCTTCAATGCTGACACGGCTACTATGCAATGCAGCACGATTGATTAAGTTATCCTCTACCCGCATAATCGCCGCAATACATCTCTCTGAAAACCGATAGTTCGGATTAAATCGAATTAGGTTTCTTTCTTCTGCCTGCCCCGGCAAAGGTACAAGGCTAGTCAGTACTATCGTCCCTCTGATTACTATGTGTGCCAACTTCATGCTACTGACTCCTGAAATAGTTAATATTCCCCTGGTAGAACAAATCCTTCTTTGGTTTTACTAAATTCTCTAGCTCACAAAGCCTGATTAATTTTAGTGAGTAGGGACTGGGGGAGGGAATACTTAACCCATCCTTGAATCTGTTGCGTTAAAGCTAACCTGGCATCCAGTTCACTGGCTCCATAGGCGGTGACGGTTTGCCATGGGGCAGTCTTGGCCTGGAAGCTCAAATAAAAGGATAGCTACTAGGACTTGGATAGTTCGCTGCATATTTAGAAAACAGTAGGTTGACACTATAGACATGGGCAGCAATAAAATAGTGTCTGAATTAGAATTATGTCTGTCGCTGTCAAGATAAGAGTATGACTTTACTCTCAAGTCTTAGAATACTTCCCTTCTTCTTATTCTTGTCTTTAGAATCAATATGTCTGGCTCAACAACGCGTTCGGGGAACACCTCAACCAGCTATTCGATACGGAGGTAGAGATTGTTATCTCAAAATGTCTCCTCAGGTTGTTCCTTGTAATCACTTTATTATAACCTCCAGTGTAGATGAATATAACTTTCATTTCGATAATGAAGATGAATCAATGGGTATTATGTTCCTTATTCCAAAAGAACTAACTCGAAATGATGTTTATCCTGTAACAGCAGTTGCTTTTCGCCAAAATACTTCTATTACTAGCTTCAATGGTACAGGAGTTTGTCAAAAAACTTCCGATAATGTTAAGTGTGACTTTCTTTTTGCAAGTGGAGAGAAAATTGAAGCCAGCATGAGAATTTATTACTCGTTTTAATATGGGAATCAACCGGAAATTACTAAAATTTATATTCTTTCTACTATATCGTCATAGCCAAAGTGGTAGAGCTGCATCTGCTGCATGATGATGAATAATTCGTCGATGGTCTTTTGCTCCAACCAGGCCCGCTTCTTGGCTTCACTGGTCGGAGTTTGTAACGGTTCGGGGGGGATGGGGTCGGGACAGCGGCGGGGGAGTGGGCCTGGGGGGATGGGATAGCTCACATTCTTATTCAAGGTAGAAAGTCAGCAAAGAAATGACCCTGAACCGTGTTGATTCGGGCGATTAACTCATCTCGGTTAGCGGTTCTAGGATTACCAATCTCATAGCCTCTTTGATCCAGGCTACGAGCCAGTCGTTTTAGGGCCTGGGGGCTAAGGGAGTTGAGATAGCGTAATCGGTTCTCGGCCGGGGTGTTAAAGAAGAAGTACAACGGGTCTATGGGGCGTGTCATCTCAATATCTCCAGGCCGGTTCAGGGATGCGCTCGGTACGGAGAGGATGTCCACCGACATCATGGTAAAGCTGTAACATTTCCGGGGGGACAGGCTGATGATGAATGAGTCGGTTAAAGACTTCGGCCACCAGTTCCGGTGCATTTTTAGCCCCATAGCGCGATAGCTGTTTGAGGACTTGAGACTGTTCACGGCGGTATAAGTTAGACCATGGACCAGAGTCTTTGTACCATTGGCGGCCGGTAGCATTGGAATGGACAACGTGCATGGCATGACCCAACTCATGAGCGACACTCCCTTCTGGCAGGGCAAAGTAGCCACGAGACTGCGGCCAGCGATTATAGCGATGATTGCTAGATTGTTGAGTCCGCCGTGAATTGTCATCCAACATGATTTTTTCGTACTCTTCAAACCGATTGATGGGCCGGTCTAACTCATCGGGCTGGTTGATATGGATGTGATGAGTCTCTTCATCGTAGAGGGCCAGTGCCTTATCAAAATCGGGATGATGTTTGAAGCTAAATACCAACGGGCGGGGCCTGGTCAGGCGAGTAATTTGGCCACCAGTCGGGCTGTTTAGGTCATTATCCCGTTGATGGTAGGAATGAAACCCGTTAACTCCTAGATCAGTGGCCCGATCTAAGATTTCATGAATGTGGTTAATAAACTCCGCATGACCCCGTTTAGTTAACCAGGCCGGTGTTTCTTGGCTACTAGGGACAATGACACCATGTTTACGAGCAATCAGGTTTGCAGTCTGGTCAATATGTCCAGATAAAGCCCTTTCTCGATGGAGCTGCTGACCATAAGTATCATTGGGCTGTGGTAGTAAATGCCCAGGAACTTCATACTTGGCGATGTGTTGTTGGTAGAGGCCTGTCCCGGCCGGTATGCGATTAACAACCTTTCT
Organism: Synechococcus sp. PCC 6312; assembly: GCF_000316685.1. Lineage (NCBI taxonomy): Bacteria > Bacillati > Cyanobacteriota > Cyanophyceae > Synechococcales > Synechococcaceae > Synechococcus > Synechococcus sp. PCC 6312. The sequence continues at coordinate 10,724 of NC_019681.1, forward strand.
GAGCGGGTGACGGAAGCCATAGCGGTCATGCCAGGCCTGGAGGGTAGAGATAGTTTGACCATCTGCACTCAAATTGATGGTGTGGTTATCCGGTGAATACCATGCAGAGACTCCATTCCCTAAATGGATATGTGGATCGCTGGACTGGGAATGGCTGGGCTGATGATGCGGCTTAAACGCAATTTGTAGGAGAGTCCCATTATGGTCAAACCTATTTACCCCTAACTCTTTCGTGTGATCCAATATATTCAGCGCATGATGAGCCATTTCCGCATGGAGTTGTTTTGACCAGGTGCGCGGTGTATTGGTGTTAATCCAAACTCCATGCCGCTGCAGGGCCTGGCGGGATATTTCATGGATAGCAGCCTCGTAACCGTCATCGGACTGAGGTGAGAACTGATAGCTATCTTTCCGTAATTTACTGAGATTATCTTGAGAGAATTTTGCCGCTGCTGCATTCACTGCTCCACCGACAAACGGTTTCAACGGCTCAGGTGCCAGCATCTTTACCCCTTCCCCGGCCAATGTCCCAAACCCTTTTGAGGCAAAGTCCTCTAACTTCCACTGACTGGCCTCGCCTTGCTTCACCTTGTAGGCGTGTTTGGCCGCTGCATGAAGTCCAGAACCTAACGCCGCTGCAATCCCCATTCGTACCAAATTAGGGAGGTGGGAATGAGTGGCTAAGGCATGGTCAATGATGGCCTGGCTGGCATAATTAGTTGACCCATTAGCCACAATCATCGGCACATCTCTCAGAGCTTTCTTGGTCTGATAAACGATGTTGTGCAAGACATGGCGGCCCGCTGCTTCGGAGTTATTGCGGATTTGGTGGATGTGATGAACTAAATGCTCTGGTACTTCTTCCAGGCCAGTGCCGACCGCTGCCATTGCATCATTGGTTAAGTCAAATTGGGGCTTGGCTTGATGTGGGGCTGGTGCTTTGGGCGTAACCGTGTGGTGTGGTGCAAACTCAGATAATCGATCCCCAATCCAATGCCCAATGCTACTCTCAGCCCAACTTGCTGCTGCCCCGGTTGCTCCCCCTTTAATTGCGGTTAAGCCATATTGGGCCGCAGGAGTATTCAGGACTTGTTTAGCCCCATCCCGTATTTCATCAATCTTTTGCCGGGCCGCCTCCCACGACACCGCCTTAACTAATGCTCGTTGGCCTGGGTCAAAGTAGTAATAATGACCGCCAATCTCAATTACAGAGTCGCAGTAAACAGTTTTTCCTAACCAGGTTGATGTTTCCTGGCTCCCTAAAACAACCTTCCTGAGCCGTTGGGTGCGCTTAATTTGGCCTGGGTAAGCAACCTTATCCAATGCAAAATTATCAGTATCAAGCCGATAAATTGCAGAGCCAATTCTATACAATGTTTCAGTCATAATAACTACTCATTTTCTTTTCATTTTATCGTGTAAGTTAATATTAGTTTGAGCTAAAGAAATCCTGGTTAGTCACTTCCCAGGCCAGATACAGCATTAGTTTTGAGATTGACTAGATGGTTCTGATGTGGGTTGAGAAAACCTGACCATGCAATTCAATCTATAGGCAAGCCGATCCAATTCGCTAACAGCCGCCAAGATGGGGCCTGGTGCTTCCGGTTCATTGAGAGTGGTGTAAAAGTGCAAGCCCAAAGCTAATAGCTCAATGGAGCCTTGGATGCTTTCAAGTTCTTCTTTCATAGATTTTCCTCTTGGTTGGTGGTGAATAGTGGCCTGGTTAGTCACCTCCCAAGGCCTGGAGCATTAAATGGTGGCCAACTCCTCTAAGAGAGTGGCTTTATCTTTGCGGGAATACTTAGTAATGCCTTTGGACTTGGCGAGATGACGTAATTCTCGAATCCCTAACCCTTCATAGGAATCAAGGGGATTGGATGGAGTAGAAATCACATCCGCTTCGATCACATCCAGGCCTGGGGCGAGATAACCCGCAATGGAAACCGGAGCTAAACGGGGAAAGGAGATGACTTGATTCGCTGTGGACTGGGATTGAACGTTGACTTCACCCTCCCAAGGGTCAGCTAAACCGGGAATAGTTAATCCGGCAGTTTGGGGCTGACAGGCTTTAATTTCTTCCGCAACCCAATCAATCCAAGGCTGCACGACTTTACGAGTTGCTTTACCCGCCTCATAACTGACCTGGGCAGCTTCACGGGTTAATGTCCCTAACGCAATGGTGAATCGGGCTAAGGAAACAACTAATTGAACAGAGTCAAAAAAGACATCAATCGTGGCAATAGCCAACTCTTTCTGTGTGGCGTTCATGACTAAAATCCTTTGAATGTTTGTGCTGTAGCGGCATCCATTTCCTGAAAAGGGGGCGGATGAACCCCATCGAGAATGCTTTACTGCCTTTCGCAAGTGGCCTGGCTACCAGCTTTGGGGGCATCGAGGCGGTGTTCTGTTCCTCTTGACTTAAAGATAGCACCGTTAACGGTGATTTAATCCCTTAAAGTCATTGGACTTTTGCCCAAAAAGTACATTCTGCTATTGAATCCAATCAATCCTTGTTAACCGTGATAGTCTGAGATTAACTATTGAGTAATGAGCAATGCCTAATCCTCACCCTATTCAGACACCAGCCCTTAAAGCCAAACAGTTCAAACGACAAGATAATACGACTGAGCCATTAGCCGATAAGGTAGTAGCGGTTAGGCTGCCAGTTCGGGCGTATCGGTTAGTGCGGGCCATACCTAAACGGGGGGCCTGGTTGCGGCGGGTGATTGTCGAAGCCCTAGAGCGAGAATTTGATTTGCTGATGAAAATTGATGAGCAGGAGTAGAGCTATGCAAACGGTTCAGACCTTATACGAGACAGACTACGCCGATTGGGTAGCGGATACCGTTAGGCGATTAAAGGCGGGTGACTTTGCGGGCCTGGATATGGCGGCATTGATTGAGGAGGTGGAGAGTTTGGGGATTTCTCAGCGTCATGCTCTTAGTAGCCAATGGATACGGGTGGTGAAGCATCTCCTTAAGCTAGAAGCACAGCCCCAGGCTACGGACTATCACAATAGTTGGGTATCGAGTGTTGTAGAGGGATTAAGTCGGCTTGAACGCTCACTCAAAGACTCACCCAGTTTGAAAGGCTATTTACGGTCTAGTGAATCAGAATGGTACGCCCAGGCGGTGAAACAAGCCTCAGCAGAAACCAGATTGCCCCAGGCCCAGTTCCCCGATTCTTGCCCCTATGATGTGGTGGCCTTGATTGATGGCGATTATCCTGAATCGTTGCGCTATTTCTTTGTGATTGAGTAGTCCCAGTCCCTAGGTGGCTATTTGTCGTAGAGATACAACCCCAGGCCAAACTTGGCACAGGCCCTACGGAATGCCATACTCTCAGCGTTAGATGATGGATCCCCATAGCTTGAACAATCCAGTGACTCAGTGCCAGAAGCGCAGCGAACAATCAACCCATCACTGCAAGGAATGGAGAGGCTGCCGACCATAAACAAGGCTTTGGCGGTAGTCTCAAGTTTGGTAATTTCCCAGGCCCAGCCGGGGCAGTATTTATCAAGAATCCGGTTGGCCACATACCAAGGGATGTAGAGAATGTCGTTCCCTTTGAGCTTTTTAGTGGCTAAAAGACTCTTAGGCAAGGGGCGAGACAAAGCGGTTTGAATTTGTTTCAGTGACCATTCTCCAGGCCTGGATGGCGGTTCTAACTTGTCATCAGTGGCAGTAGAGACAACGGCACTCTTGACGGTTACGGGGGCGGCAGCGGGTGTGGGTGAGTTGACTTGTTGAATCACGAAGATGTCGTGATGCAGTTTATTTTTGTCATCGTACCGGGGGCGCAATTCGCAAATATCCCCGACCATGTAAAGGCTTGAATCCTCAGAACTGATGTTCTTCCAGATTTTGCCATTGGGGTTATCGTCATCGGCAATGCTTAAATCCCGGAATAGGATACCGACATAATGGCTATCCCCATACTTAGACGGTTTAGGCTCACCGATATAGGCGACACGGGCCTGAATGGGGGCGGTGGCTACGGTTGCGTTCATTGTCATTTCTCCATTGGTTAAGCGGGGGATTGAGGCTCCCCCAGGCCTGGTAATTACTGTGGGCAATCTTCTAAAACTTCAGGTGGGGCGGCACATTCTAAACAATCCCAATACTCAGGTTCATGGACATCAGTAAAGCCAAACAGTTCACGGTCTAAATCAGTTTTAGAATGGTCATTATCCTGTTGTTCACAAAGGTTATTGATGTATTGAGAGTAAGTCATTTCTTGTCATTATTCCTATCTAATTTTAACGTTAATTACTGTTAGTTGAGAGAGACTAGAAGCCTCCCCCTAATTGATTCTTAGCCATTAATGTAGTCGGCTAATGAGGTAAAGCCGAGATGGTTTAAGACAGCGTAGCCATGCTTACAGACTCCTTTCCCCATTGCCGTATATTGGGCGATGTAGTCATCACAAGCACAGGTGAAATTCTGGTTAATAATCACCACATCGTAGGCTGTTCCTTTCGTTTCATTCCGTACTTTGTAGGCATTGGGAACAAACAAGTTTTGAGTAACGGTTAAAGATTTAGCTCCGGCTTTGCGAAAATCTACAAACATTTGCTTGAAAGCAGCTTTAGAAACGAAGCGGGATAATTTAACACCGTGGAGATAAACCACATTGGCCCAGATTTCAATGACGAGATTAGAAAACCGTTTGCCCAAGATACGGGCGGCATTAGCCGCGGTATAGATGAGATTTGATACCTTGCGAGTGGTCATAATTAAAAAGCTCCCAGAGAGTGTGAGAGGCGGTTACTTGGCGGTGCTTGCCTCTCTCTATTTCTATTATAACCCGTTATAACGGGATAAAATTGATTGAATAATAAGAATGTATCCCGTTATAACAGGATGTATATAAGATAGGTTAATGAATCCCGTTATATCCGGCTATATGCCGTTATAATCTTGGCTATATCTTGAGATGTAACCATGAAGCGAAAAGGGAGTATTGGCGGTAATCCTAATCCGGTTCAAACCCCGGAGTTTTTAGCAAAGCAATTCCCACCTGCTCCAGATGTTCCGCCTACTGTGAAGCTAGGTGAGCCGATTTGTGTGGCCGTGCCATTGCCGATTGATGCTGAAATCCGGCGGCTTAAGAATCGCTCTATATGGCTTCGTAGAGTCATTATCGAGGCGGCACAGCGTGAACTTATGGGCAATGCTCCCCAGGCCGGTCTGGAGGATGCCAAGCCTGGCCTGGATGATCCTATTTTGGGAACAACTACCAAGCCTGGTGCAGCCGAAGTGAAACCTAAGCGGCGGGTCAGGAAACCCAAGGAAGCCTAAACATGGAATCTTACATTTGCCAAACTGGACAAATGCTTAAGCTCCTTGGCAGACATTTTGGTTTTGATGGGGCAATGAAGTTAACAGCAGACTTTCTTAAGGCGAACGCCAAAAATCCCGGTGGATGGAAAATCAGGGGGTTTGTAATAGCTTTCTGTGATGAGCGAAATCAAAAGAGAAATCCTGGTGAACAACTCTGGTACAAAATCAGCATTGCTCCTGAATGTAGTGATGATGATAAGCAGAAATGCCGAATAATACTTAAGCAAAATGTTGATGCCTTGGAGGGGAAGTCAGGCATACAGAGGGTTCCAGGGGGGGGAGGTAATCAAGAAACATCACAACAAACTCACTATAAATATGAAGGATTAGACCTCAGATCGCCCGCAGAATTAGCCATAGCTCAGGAGTTAGATAAATATGGCGTTTCATATTTTGCCAATGCAAGAGGGCATTTTGTGGGTTCTACTGGGCAGATTCAAACAAGAGAGGTGGACTTTTTGGTTATCTGCCAGGGGCAGATGCGGATTTTAGAGGTTGATGGCTCTGAATTTCACCAGAATGCAGCCAAGGATTATGCACGAGATCGCTTACTTGATTTGAACGGGCTGCGAACTACCCGCTTTACTGCCAATGAGTGCATCAATTCACCATCAATGGTGGTTACTGAGTTTTTAAGTTTGTTTGGAGGGTTTGTGCAGCGTCCACTGACAAAAGAAGATGGCGCAATCATAGATGCCATTGCTTTCTGACCCATGAAAGAAAAAAAATTCCAGGTGAGGGCCTGGTAAATGTTCAAATCTAATTTTGAGAGAATAAGAGGGAAATGTCTTGGCAACGCAAAGTATGATCGACATTCCAAATGATGGTGGTGATTTTCAATTGATTACAATTCCTTACATTGGGAAGCTGCCACGCCAATGGTCAATCAGGGTAGAAACGGTAGAACAGTGGGCTGTTTACCATGATATTCGGTCGCATTTCACAGACATTGGATTAGGACTAAAAGCCTATTTCAGCGGTTCTCCAAAACCTAAATTTGCAGATCAACTGCTTATTGAAAAGGAGCTTGATTACTATTTGAGTCTCTATAACCTCATTTGGTTTGGCTGGGAACAAATCGAAGCAGGCCTGGAAGACCGACAACTCCGATTTGGAACCCTATTATGCCTGGTAGATGAGAATACCTTATGGGGAACTGAATCAGGGTTAGTAGAACCTTTACCAGATAGTCCGGGTGGGATGTTACGTCTAATCCTGAAGTGGGAGTGCATTGAAAAGTTTGAACCCTATCTCACCAAAAGGGTTGTGAACACCAATGCGATCACCGGACTAAACCTGAAAGAGTCAAGCAAAATTCTACGAGGAAATCTCGGGCAAGAACCACTCGAAGGTTTTAGCAGCAAATCAGCCCAAGCAAAAGCGCGATATACACGCCTCTACGCCCAAGATGCACTGAATCGATCAGGCTGTCAGCATTTCGTGACGTTCCTAGAGCAATGTATCCAAAAACGTTGCAGGGGAAATAACACCTTGCGCCGGAAACTCAAGCAGTTCCAAGTTGTGCGGCAGCAAAAGGTAAAGACCATCGCCAAACTAGCCAATGCTTCGTTACAAAAATCTTCTAAAACCATTTGAGAGAATAATGCACTATGCCGTATTGTGGTTATGCGACTTCAATGGCCTGGCAAAAAGCCAAATTTTTTGGGAAATTTGCCCGATCAAAAAAGTCATAAAATTGCCAAAATCGGGGCTAAAACCCTTACCCTGTATAGGTTATGACTCGATTTGCTTTTACTGATCTGGGTGAATTAATTTGAAATTAAGGCCCCAGACCAAACCCTAAAAATTTAACCCCTTCTGCTCAAAATCTTTGGTCGGACAAGAGCAAAAGAGGTTTCAAATTTTAATTGAGCGCGGTGGAGCGCGCACTTATGATTATTGATGTTTCGGCCCCCAACTGTCAAGAAAATTCCCGTAAATCCTCACCTGGAACGGGTTTCAACATTCAGAATTTTTCCAAGGAAATAACGAATCGGCCCCACTCCAGGACTGGGGGACGGTTCATCCACTTCCGAAAAGGGGAATGTCCCATTTGCGGGGGCCAACATAAAAGTTGTCGCGCCAAGGACAATTTAATCTTTTGTCGGTCTGGAAACCCGGCCCCGAACGGATTGAGGTTGGTGGGGCCCGATAAAAACAATTTATTTTTCGTGTACGCCCCAGGCCAGGCCAGTGATTTTGACCGCGAGGCCTGGGAACGGCGGAAACAAGAACGGGAAGCGGCCCAGGCCCAACAACGGCTTGAGGCTATGCCAGTGGCGGAACGGGATCGACTTTACCGAAAATTACCAGGCCACGGACAACTGACCCAAAGGCACCACCAAGAACTATCAAAACGCCGGATCACACCGGAAATGCTCGATTTTGCAGTGAAGCAAGGATGGCTCCAAACCTGGAATCGAGGAACAAAGGTCAATTTCCCATGCGACAACTTGCCTGGGGTTCTGAACGGTAAAACGCTTGGGGCTGATGGCATTGCGATTGCAGCCCTATCTCCAAACGGACATATTTCTGGCTACCAGATCTCTCCAGACAACAAGAGCTATGGCAAATATAAATGGCTCAGTTCAGCCTCTAAAGGTGGCCCAGGCCCGCAGCTCTCCAATGGAAATCTACCCTTAGCAATTTGGCGACATCCAGATCACAGCGGCCCAGTCAAAATAATCTTGACCGAGGGATTTCTTAAGTCACTACTGACTGCCCTTCAATATTGGTTTGAACGGGGCGAAACGAATGTGGTGGTGATCGGGACAGCCTCTAGTGGTCTTTTTAAAGGACTACGAGAGGTATTAACTGAATTTGAAGTTGAAGGCATTACACTCTGCCCTGACAGTGGATCTCTTTGGAATAATAATCTTCTCAAAAACTACAGGGATGCTAAAGAGCAGTGCCGCAATTACAATTTCAATTTGGCCTGGTGGGGACAGGTTACCAAGGGTGATGGGGATATTGATGAGATCCGGACTGAAACCACCATCGAATATCTGACTTGGGAGCAGTTCAAAGCCCTATCCCGCAAGCGTTCTGGTGAAAACTGGCTCCAGGCCATTGTCAAAAAACTTGAGACAAAATTATCACGCAAGCAACAGGCCCAGTCCCTAAAACAAAAATTAGGAGATCCACCGGCCCCTGATTTTGATTTGGAATATCAAGAAGGCCAACGGCCCCAGGCCTGGCAACAAGCGGTGAAGTCTGATTACAAATATATCTTGGATGTTTCCGGCACTGGAACCAGTAAATCTCATACAGCCGGACAATGCCATCCTGATGATTTTGATGCGAACCAATTATTTTATATTTCAAATCAACATCGAAACGTAACAACCGAAACCCTTGAAAATTGGGCCGATTTAGAAGCGCGGCACAATGGTTTAATTTGGGAAAAAACACCCAATAATGATAAGCGGTTGCGGCGAGCTAAAGATGGTGAAATTCCCAACATTCCGGCCAACTGCAATCGAACTGAACTAATTAGTTCCCTACGTTCTAAAAATGTAGATGGAGCAGATACGGCCGCTCTAATTTGTGGCAGTTGCCCTTTATCTGGGGCCTGTCGCAACGCAGAGGGGCCAAACTTTGGATATCTTCATCAAAGGCGTGTAACGCTTGCCCGGAAACGGTTAAGAGCGCATCCTGACGGTCTCCCTAATCCAATGGATTACGATTTTCCTAAATCGGTTTTGATTTGGGACGAACCCGGAGAATCATTCACGATCAAAAATGATATTAAAGTTGATGAAAATGATGTAAAAGCAATTTTAATGGAGTTGATTGATCATCCTGAAATTTTGATGAAAATCCAACCAATTTTATCCATTTTGGGCAGCTATTTATCTGGCAATCAAAAAACTGGATATTTTGGACTTGAAGACGCGGAAGTTCGCAAACTATTTGAGAATATTGAGATCACCCCAGGCCTGATCGAAAAGCTGGAGCAAGTATTAGCCCCTGATTTGAGATTTTTAAATGAAATCGCTGAGGGGGTGGAAATTTCCGATCTTCCCCAATTCCTACGCAAAAAATTCACACCAAAAGATTCGGTTGGTGCGGATCAGATTGACAAATGCGTGATCAAACAATGGCTTTCCCAATTCCTCAGAATCCTTGTGGGGTGTGAGCTTGGAGCATTTTCAATCAACCGGAAAATCTTAACAATTTCAACATTAGATGACCGTCACCGCCAGGTGGTGCAAACAGCCCAGTCCACAATTTTCCTTGATGCTACTCTCACCCGTGAAGATTTGGCCTTGAAACTGGGTATTTCTCCAGATGAGATTTATGTGATTCGCCAGGCCCCGAAACCGACTCCTAATCTAAAAATCACCCAAATCGCTGACCTCGGGCGAATGGGGATGCAACGGGGCCAGGAGCAAATGCGGCGATTAGCGGCCCTGATTTCCCACTATCGGGCCCAAGACGCAACGACCAAATTGATTGACTTTAAGAAATTCTCTGGGGAGGGTGACGGGGCCTGGTGGCGGGATTCCAGAGGCAGTAATGATTTTCTAAATGTTAAAACTTTAGTTCTGGTCGGCCCCCCCTGCCGGAACCTCAATGATTTGGCGGCCGAATTTAAGGTCATGACCGGCCACTGTGATATTGAATCTGATGAGTTCAAAGATTTTGTGAACCGCCAAATCCGAGCCGATTACATTCAAGCCCTTGGACGATTGAGGGCTAATCGGCGGCCCAACGAACACCTAGAAATTGTGATCATCTCCGATTTCGATTTGGCCATTCCCGTTGAAGTTAAGCGGGCCTGGGATGTTTGCCCAGATGCGGGAACCAAAACCGAGAAATTTCTAGCTGCAATCAATGCGGCCATTGAGCAACTCAAAGAAAACGGCCAAAGAATTACGCAGCGCGCCGTCCAGCGAATCACCAATATACCCCGCAGCTCCCTTAATATTCTCTGGAAAATGGCCCAAACTGCTATTAGTGGCCCTAATAGCAGTTTGGGCCCTTCTGAAGAGGAAAAAGACATTGCTCAGGCCACGGCCCAAGTTCTTGAACAAGTAGCGAAAACGGCCCCTCATTCCCTCTTGGAGACACTCAAAGAGATATTTCTCTCCAAAAACCGATGGCTTGCCCCCCCTAAATGGGGATTGGTTTTTGAGCAGTTGACTTACTTCGCCCAAAAAGAAATTGTTGCAGCACTTCTGCTTGGAGGTACGCGGTGATGAAGTTGCGAGATTACCAAATCAAGTTGGTACAACAATGCTTCCAGGCCTGGCGGAATGGCTACAAATCACCGTTACTGCAACTTCCCACTGGCGGCGGAAAAACACTTTTAGCCTCAACCATCGCAAATGAGTTTATTCGGTCTGATTGCCAAGTTCTTGCCTTGGTTCACCGTGAAGAACTTTTACTCCAGGCTGCGGCTAAATTACATGAGGTTTGTGGTGTTGAGGTTGGCCTGGTGAAAGCGGGTTATGCTGAAACACCACTTGCTCCGGTTCAGGTTGCTTCGGTTCAAAGTTTGGGGCGGCGGCAACTCGCCATCAATCCAAAGCTGATATGGACGGATGAATGTCATCATGCTACGAGCCAAACCTATCTAAGTGCCTATGAACGCTGGCCGGATGCCTATCATTTAGGCGTGACAGCGACACCGCAACGGCTTGACGGGAAAGGGTTAGACCGTGTTTTTGATGTTCTCATCCCAGGCCCATCAGTCCGTAGTCTCATTGATGATGGCTATCTTAGTGAGTACAAACTATTTGCGGCCCATAACCAGATTGATACCAGTGGTGTCCGGTCAAAAGGCGGTGACTTTCAACTGGGTCAACTCTCACGGGCGGCGATGAGTGCCGATATTCTCGGTGAAATTTACTCGGCCTGGTCAGACTATGCCCCAGGTAAGCGCACCGTTTGTTTTTGCGTGAATGTAGAGCATAGCCAGGCCATTTGTGCCATCTATCAACAGCAAGGCATCGTAGCAGCCCATTTGGATGGAACAACACCCACTCAGGAACGACGGGCCACTCTCCAAGCCTTTGCCAATGGCGAGATTACGGTATTGACCAACTGCGGCATTATTAGCGAGGGCCTGGATATTCCGGGCATTGAGGCAGTTCAGATTCTGCGCCCCACTAAATCCGTTAGTCTCTATCTTCAACAGATCGGCCGGGCATTACGGACTGCTTCCGGTAAAGACTATGCAATCATCCTTGACCATACAAAAAACTGGATTACCCATGGCCTGCCCGATGAAGAACGGCAATGGTCACTTGATGGAGCCGTGAAGCGTCAAGCCCGCAAGTTAGAACGGATTGCATCGGGTGAAGTCCGAGAGGTGCGAGAGATTGTCCATCATCGTGAGGCAACCTTGACCGAGATTAAACGGGGTGCAGTAAATCCGTCACTGATAGCCAGACTTCAAGACCTGTTTGCCATTCAGAAAAGCCGAGGCTATAAAGCGGCGTGGGTGGCCTACAAGTTTTTGGAGATGAACCCCGGACTGGAGGAATTGAAACTCTTAGCTCGGCATCTTGGGTATAGTCCGGGCTGGGCCTGGCATAAGTGGCAAGAGTTACAGCAAGCCCAGGCCAGTTAACTATCTGGGGAAATTCGCCAGATGCAAAGCCGGGACACGATAGACCGTTTCACCATTGGCCTGGGCCTGTTCTGCTAAAACTTTGTTTTGTTCATCTACCCAAGCATCCCCTGTAGGGATAATTACAGTAGAACCATCAGGAATCTTCTCAATTTCTTCGGGATGGTCGAGTAAAAATTCTAAAAAGTCAAATCCGGCATTGATATTAGAGCTAACCAATCTGCGAGTTTCTTGTTCAGTTAAGGGGGTGGTTACGCTCACGGTCATACCGATTCCTTTGGAGTTCCCAGTTTTCTAACATCCACTGTTTTGCTTGCTTACAGTTTAATTTATTGTCACCTGAATCATATAACCATTCTTTACGAGGGGATGCTTCATTAGGAGAGTGAATATCCAAATGTGGACCACCATCCCAATCATCGGCCCGGACTACTTGCTGCCAAACCCCATCAAATTCGCACTCCAGCATGATGGCGTAGCTGGGCCGTTCCGTTGGCCGTGACTTCAGGCGATACCGTAATCTACTGTCATGGGATAGTCGTTGGATAAAGTGCTTGTCTAGTCCGTCCATGCCGCTAATC